>CAYSVV010000044.1:228-5592 GCA_964434695.1 uncultured Methanosarcinales archaeon | reverse complement strand
ACGTATCTCGCGCCTTTGGTAGCAAGCATCGCCCGCGCGCATCCTTCGTCGTCCAGTTCCCGCATCCGGGCCAATGTCAGTTCATCCTTCGCCGAGTAGAGCGCCTTGCGTATGAGTCCGTGCCTGCTGAGGTTCCAGACGCCATATACCTGCTCGTTGTAGGTGGTGTTCCTTATCTCGAGCCAGGATTGAAGCGCCTCGCGCGCTCCAACTATAGTCCTGCCGTCACGGAAATGAATTAGCGCGCGGGTCAGTTCGCGCGGGTCGAAAGGAATGCTATTGATAAGGTTGCGTCCGTAGGCGTAGCGCGCGGTGTTGTCGATGTTGTCGACATCAATCGCTCCGTCGAGCAATGCCGCGCGGCGGTCCTCTTCCCGCAGTATGTCTATGACGCCCGCGGGTGTTCCGCCGATGTATTCGATTGCCAGCGTGAGCGATATCGCGGTTTCGACGCCGCCGTCGTGATGGTGATAATCGAATACCCTCTCCGCAGTGTGCGAGAACGCCAGGTGCCCTGTGTCGTGCAATAATGCGGCTATGCTGAGGTCTTTCCCGAACTGTCCGAGTTCCTGCTGACATAGCCAGGCGACCGCGACGCTGTGGGAGAACCGGTCGGATCCTGCGCGGGCATTGTCGATGACCCACCTGTCTGGGGACCCGCATAGGCTCACTCCCTTCAGGCGCTGGACGCTCGGGTGCTCGATTATCTCGTCTAGTCCTTCGAGAGTTATTTCGCCATAGAGCGGGTCTTGGAATTTCATCAAGGCCTGTCAAAAACGCCCTGTTTTATCGTTTGTGAATCACGCTTTCCAGAATTTGTCGCCAACCCAGTGCAGCGTCTTGACGATTTTTCCGCCGGTGGCCGCAATGGCATTGACGCTGTCCAGGAGCATCAAGCCGATTGCCAGAGGCTTGCCGTGTCGCTCGTCCACTATGCATATAGTGGCTCCTTCGGCCAGGCCATCGGGTATCTGTTTTATCCCTGGCCGCATCACGTCCGCTCCCGAGCTCACGAATTTCACCGCTCCCATATCCACGACCACTTTCGGCAGCGGGCATTCCTCAATCAATATGTTGAGCACAGGATAGGCCTTGCCGTCGGGCGCGTAGAACAGGGTTTTCTTTCCGTTCACCAGTATGAGCCGCGATCCGTCTTCGTCCACTATTTCGACGTTGTCTTTCTTCGTGAGGAATTCCTTGCCCATCCTATCGTTTACATCGGTGGCGAGTTCATCTTTCCCATCTTTGCCGAGTTGTATCCTTGTCATCTCAGGTGAAGCTCCACTATGTCTGAGTCTGAGAGTTCGCGGCTCAAGGTTTGTATGTGCTGGCCCGGGAACTTGGCGCTCTTGCCCCAAATCCTCGCGAAACGGAAACGCTTGGTGAAGTCGCGGTGTATGTGCTCGCATACTGTTCGCAGCGTCGCGCCTTTGCGCATCACCAGGGGAACATCCAGGTCAGGTTTCTTGTTGATCTCTTTGAGGTATATCCGGATGAAGTCCAATCGATCGTAGATAAGGTCACGCAGATTGTCGATGTTCTCGCCGTTGTGCGCGCTGACGAAAAGGTCGGGCTTGACGTTCGCGGCTATGGATTTGCGCTCGTCGGCATTGATTGCGTCACTCTTGTTGACCACGAGCACGGATGGTATGTAGGACTTGTTGCCTTCGAGGCAGTCGATGAATTGGTCGACGGTCAATGGCGAGCGTATGACGATATCGGCGTTGCCTATGCGGAATTCCTTGAGTATGGCGAGTAGGGTCTCTTTTTCTATGGTGAGTTTGACCGTGCTCGCGATGTGTATTCCTCCGCGAATCCTCTTGGACATCTTTACCTCGGGTTGTTCCTGGTTCAGGCGCACCCCGACTTCGTCGACCTCACGCATGAGCACTTCGTGATGCTCTGGATGCAGGGCGTCTATCACCATCAGTATCAGGTCGGCGTTGCGCACCACGGCGAGCACTTCCTTTCCCCTGCCGCGCCCGCTGGCCGCTCCCTCTACGACTCCTGGAACGTCGAGTATCTGTATCTTCGCCTGCTTGTGCTCCAGCGTTCCGGGAACAACTGTGGTAGTGGTGAATGCGAATGCGGCGATTGCGCTTTTGGTGTGCGTTAACTTGTTCAGCAGCGATGACTTTCCGACGCTGGGGAAACCCAGCAGCACGACAGTGGCGTCGCCCGCCCTCTTAACGAAGAACCCCTTGCCTCCTCCCTTGGAGGACATGCGCTTCTCGTGCTTTTCGCGCAGCTTCGCGAGCTGCGCTTTCATCACGCCGAAAGCATGCTCGGTGGCTTTGTTGTATTTGGTGCTTGAGAGTTGGGACTCTATCTCTTTTATGCGCCCCTGGATGTCCATTCCACTCACCAACCGGCGAACGTTTTTAAACGTTGCCGGACAGACGGTGTCCATGGTGTGGTATGACAGTGTTTTGGCCTTCGCGACAAACATCGCGGGCAAGATAGTGGTTGCAGCCATCGTGCTGCTCCTGGGCTTTGTCGTCGCGCGCCTTTCCGAGCGTATTATGCGCAGGATAACCAAGCAGCTCGATGTTGACGGAATCCTTTTCCGCATGGGCTTCGGCCTTCCGTTCTCTGGCACGTTGTCCGTGCTTCTGAAGTACGCGATCTACGCAATCACCGTCGTGTTCGCTTTAAGGTATGTCGGTTTGGCGGAACAGGCGCTCTCGGTGTTTGCCATAGTGGTGATTCTGATCGTGGTTGTAGGGATGATTCTCGGCCTTGTGGAATTCGTTCCCAACTTCTGGGCCGGGCTGTGGCTGCACCGCAAACGCTTTCTTTCGTTGCACGAGTGGATAGAAGTTGACGGCATCGAGGGAGAAATCATACATATGGATGTCCTGGAGACCGCTATCAAGACCCGTCAGGGCGATACAATATACCTGCCTTCATCTTTGCTTTTGCATAGCAGGATAAACAAGAAAGCTACCGGGCAGCGACGCTCTTAGCTTCTATCTGGCTCAGAACGTTCATCAATGCCATTCTCGTCATCATCGGTATGTTGACGTCCTGCTCTATCTCGCTGAGAGAATCCATTACCTTGTGCATCCTCATCTTGGCCGGGTCGGTGCATTGAAGAACGCCGATGGCCTGTTCAATCCTGTTCCTGAGGCTGGGAGGTATGTCATACTCCCTCTCGAGTTCCTTCAGCGCACTTATTATGTCGAGGCATTCGCTCATTTTTTCGCCCCTTCCATCACTTCATTCTGCAGACTCTTCGCGTTGTCGCGCAATTTCTGTTCCTGCTTCTCGAGGGATGCTATCCTGACGTCGAGGACTTCCTTTTTTTGTTCAAGGTCGTTCTTGAGCGTGGCCGGGTCGGCATTCACCATTATCCCGCCGACAATCCGGAATGCGGTCTTGGCGTCTTGGAGCGCTCCGAGCGCGTTTTCTATCTCGAAAATATGTGACTGTACCTGTTGGCGTTGCTGTTCCAGCGCCTGCAGGTTGTGTTCCATCATTTGGAGTCTGCCTATGTTTTCAGCGTCTTTGGTCATTCTAGACTGCCTTTATTTTCGTGACCATCGTTCGTGGCTTGAACAATATCTTTCCACCGCAGTACGGGCAGCGTACTCTCTTGCCCAGCAGTTCATCGGAAATTCGTTTGTTGCAAAGAAAACAAGCGTATTTGACCATTAGGATTCCTCCTCAATAGTTTCCTCTTCCTCGACGATTGTGTCGTCGACGGCAGCCTCAGCGAGCAGTACCTTGTGCTCGACAATGTAGGCTCCCGCGGTGAACTTCGCGTCGCACTTTGTGCAACCGTATATTCCGACGCTGAGCCACCGAACTGCGTTCTTGTTACAGTATGGGCAACGCTGTCTGCTGCTTTGTTTTGCTTCTATCTCAGAGAGAATTCTTTTCTTGGTCGGTCCATATCTTGTGCCGAACCTTTTTGCCGTGCCGAGTGTCTTTTTTGCCATGTGTACTGGGGCTACCCAGATTCGAACTGGGGTCTCCTGGTCCCAAACCAGGAAGGATGGCCAAGCTACCCCATAGCCCCGTTGGAGCAGCTGTTTGTCTCGGAGCAGGTCGCCCCTTTAAAAAGCTTGTGGGCGACGTCCGATTAGCTGGCTGTTCCAGAGAGCTGATTTTATCGCCACTATATTTATATAACGACCTGAGAGTGACTGAAACATGGTAATTACCTCCCATGAGAAGTACGCCTTGAAGAAGGTGGTTTCTGACCTTCGGCCAAGGCGAGGCAGGCACACCGAGCTGGTCTCGGTCTACGTGCCGGAGGGCTATGAGCTTGTCAAGATAATCCAGCACCTGCAGGAAGAGCAGGGCACTGCCACCAACATAAAGAGCGCTTCGACGCGCAATAACGTGCTCGATGCCCTCGAGAGGATGATCCAGCACCTTCGTCTGATAAACAAGACGCCGAAGCACGGTCTTGCCTGTTTCAGTGGCAACGTCTCAGAGCAAGAGGGCAAGAGTGATGTCCGCGTCTGGAGCGTGGAGCCGCCCATCCCTCTGAAGATACGCCTTTATCGATGCGACAAGTCTTTCGTTCTCGAGCCTCTAGAGGAGATGCTGGACACGGACGACATCTATGGTCTTGTGGTGATGGACAAGAGAGAGGCCACGTTGGGTTTCCTCAAGGGGAAAGCGATAATGGTCATAGACAAGGATCGCAGCGCGGTTCCTGGTAAGTTCAAGGCAGGAGGACAGAGCGCCTACCGTTTCGCCCAGAACAGGGAGCTAGCAGCGCGTGAGTTCTACAAGAAGATAGCCGAGATGATGAAGAACCATTTCCTGACCAAGGAGAACCTCAAGGGTATACTTGTGGGTGGGCCTGGTCCTACAAAGTACGAGCTTGTCGAGGGCGGTTTCATAACAGGCGACGTTCAGAAGAAGATTCTGGCCGTCAAAGACATCGGATACACCGACTCGTTCGGGTTGGGTGAATTGGTCGACAGGAGCCAGGACATATTGGCCGAGACCGAACTGGCCGAGGAGAAAAATCTTGTCTCGAGGTTCCTCGAGTTTCTCGCAAAGGACGCTGAACTGGTGGCCTACGGGGCTGCCGATGTCAAGGCGGCATTAGAGGCGGGCGCAGTCGACATCCTGATGCTCAGCGAGCAACTCGATGAGAAGGTTCTTGAGGATTTCGAGGCCATAGCGCAGCGATTCGGCACCACTGTGAAGATAATCAGCACAGATACCCGCGAAGGCGTGCAGTTGCGCGACATAGGGAAAGTCGGCGCCATATTGAGATACAAGTGGAAACCTCTCTGATTCGCAGGTGATAAATACTTTTCATCAAACTCCTGGTCATGCCATCCAATTCCGACCTAGTGCGCGAAGCCTGGGACGAGCTATACAGTACGCCCCTGCCTTACG
>CAYSVV010000044.1:0-218 GCA_964434695.1 uncultured Methanosarcinales archaeon | reverse complement strand
GGGATCACGTTTTCGCGGGCGAAGATGAGCTCACCCGTTTCGCCGGGCTGAACGCGAACATCCGGCTTGGTGGTGGGGTTCTCCGCGTCGGCATGAGCAAGCGATGGCGGGGCGTCGACCGCCAGATCCAGAAAGGATTGGTGCAGAGCCTCATCGTGCGGTTGCGCCGCGACAGGAAGAGGACCTGGTCGTCGGCGGACTCGTAGCTGCCGCCGTAC
>CAYSVV010000043.1:2059-5611 GCA_964434695.1 uncultured Methanosarcinales archaeon | reverse complement strand
GGGTTTCTCGCCATAACCTCCTTCTAAACAAAACGCGTATCCAAAACAGGCCACGTGGAGGTGGAAGCATGGGATTTGTGAAAATCGGAATGGTCGCGCTGGGAATCGGAGCGATCTACCTTACAGGAGATTACTTCGCGACGAAACGAATAGAAAACAAACCATACCGCATAGTCGAGGACGGCGGCGGTTACGCGCTGGTAGAGAAGATCACCGGCCGGACGCAACCCATATCACCCGACGGAAAAGTGGGAACGCTCGAGCAACGCATGGACGGCGTGTTCGACGACATGCGAAAAGATTTCCCGAAATCCTGGGACGCGCTCGGCAAAGAACTGCGCAAGAACATGAGGGAATAATATGGAAACCACGCAACAACACACCGAGGAACAGGAGACCGGTAACGAAGAGCGCGATTTCGAAAAACTGCTCTCCTACGCGGAAAGATGCTCTGAAAGGCTCAGGTCCGGCGAATACACCGCGCAGACGCTCGACCCAATGAAGACAGCGGAAGAATGCCGGGAATCCATGTACTCCGCCATAAGCGACGGCGACAATCTAAAGGACCAGTACGGCATCACGGACAGGGCACGCGTCGCCTGGGCGAGCGTGCTCGAAACAGCGGCATCGGTGCCTGGCTTTCCGAAGAAGAACAAGAACGCGGTATGCGACGAAACACTCAGCATCGACGGAAGGATAATCAAGGAAAAGATACTCGAATACCGCGCGGGTTTCCAACAACAACTCAAAATCGCGGCGAATGCAATCACGTACTGCGAAGGCCAGCTAGGTTGCCACAGCAAGCGCAAGAACGCCTGCGGCAACTCGGTCACCGTGAAGCACAACGAGATAATCGCGTACGAGGAATCCATCTCTGGCCTCGAGGCGAGACTCGCCTACGCAAAGGAAGAGCTCGACAAGACGCCCGACCTGGAGAGACGCGAATCCATAGCGAACTACATCTGCCAGAACAGCGACAAGATCGACACGTTAAGGCTGTCGCTGGACAAGACCGGCATCGCATTGGAGAAAGATTCGCGCATGGCAAAGGTCCACTCCGTCCTTTACGCCGCGCTGCACAGGAGATACATCTGCCTGCAAGAGATGTACAGCCTGATAAGCCAGAAAGGCGAGTTGATAGACCAGACGCTCAAGGACTGGGAGAACAACGCCAGCGTCGAGCACCTGGGGCTGATGAAACACCGCCTAGAAAAGTGCGAATTCGTCAAGAGGCACATTGACGATCTGGACGCGAAACAACTCCACCTGGAACAGGAAGCGATCGTGGCGAAGGCACTGAGTGACGGGGCTCTGGACAATGCGGCCGAGAGCGCAAAGAGATATCTCAACCGGCACGGGCTGGAATCAAGCGCACAAAGGCGTTACGTGTACGAGAAAGCGAGACGCGAGATTTAGACAAGCGAATAGAGCACGGTGCGCTCTCCCTTGTGCTCGAGGTGCGCGCGCTCGAACGCCCCGAAAGTGTCGCCCACCCACAGGCGGAGAGCCATCGTGTTGCTTGCCTCGACCGAAGCAGTGTAGCCGCGGTAGTTATCATACTCGTCCGACACGACAACGAAAGTCTCGGGATCCCCGGTGGTCTTGATGACAGTGTAGCGGCCGTTGGAACGGAAGACCGAGTACTGCGGCTTGGAAGCGCCCTTGATGACGACGAACTCGTCCACCAGGTATCCTCCGTCGCAGCTGATAAGGTTGTCCAGCTCGTCGCACTCGAAAGCGACGCTGAGGTTCTCGAGGGAACGCAGGTCCTCCTCTCGGACAGCCAGGACAGTGCCGTTCACCATGCAACCGGAATAATCCAGCGGGTTGCTTTCTTCGGTCAGCTCCCCGTGGTCGCAGAGCGCCATACGAAGTATGGCGGCTGATTCGGCCTCGTTGTCGGCCAGCAAGGCGCGCTTCACCCAATAATTCTGGGCGCCCGAAGTCTCTTCGAGAGTCACGACCTTGAGGCCATTCTCCTTTGCCCAGTCAGCATAGGCTTCGCCGCTGTCCCTTGAAGCCAGACCGGTGTAAATGAGTATGAGCGCGATGGCCGCGACAACGAGCAAGACCACGACCAGACGGCCTATGCCATCATCGTCGCCGGGCACTGAAGGCCCTGATGGAACTTCCGGCTTCTTGTGATCTTCAACTTTTGGCTTTTCGACCTTGGATTCGGTCTTGTGCTCCTTCTTCACGGCCTTGGGTTCGGACTTCTTCACGGCCTTGGGCTCTGGCTTTTCTGCCTTCGGCTTCTCGGCTTTAGGCTTGATTATCCTGCGCTCGGGCATCTTCTGCATCTTAGGTTGAGCTTTAGGAGTAATGATTATGTCTTCAGGCTCGTCGTTGACGGTGACCATATTCTCGTCGCTCGTGAGTTCCTCTATCTCGTGCTCGAACTTCGGATTCAAGCGGACGTCATCGTCTTCTCTTGCGGCAATCTTGCGCCGCACCTCTTTTTCCCGTGTCAACTCTTCGCCGACATCGAGACTATAGGAGTATCGACTCATGGTTACCCACGGGCGAGTAGGGACCCCTATAAAAGAGTTAGCCCCGGAATTCGTGTGGCTTTTTATACCTCCCACTAATCTTAGGCACAATGTCACTAGTCAAGACCGGCAAAGTGGAGGACGCGGACACCATACTGGATAACGCGTTCGGCAGCGGCGCGAGGATGCGCGACAACACCTATGCTAGCCTCCGCGGCACTGGCAAGAGCAGGGTATCCAAGTCGATCTCCACAGAAAAAGCAAGGATACACGCATCCGCGCGTTCATTGGTTCGGCAACTGAAAAGGACAGTGGAAGCGTTCCCGCATTTCGACAGGTTAGCTCCGTTCTACGCCGAGCTTGTCAGGACGATAATCGACATCGATGACGTTCGCAACGCTTTGGGAGCGTTGAGCAAGTCAGCCGAGCTCATAGAAAAGATAGCCTCCGAACAAACGTACAAGCTCGAGAGCGCCACACTGCGCGAAATCCCTTCGATACGCAAGGCGTTCTACGGCCGGGCAGCGGGCATCGTGCACAAGCTCGACCCTTACCTCAAACTGCTTGACGAAGCACGAAAGTCGTTCAAGGATCTGCCCAATGTCAAGACAGGGATACCAACCATAGTCGTGGCCGGCGCGCCCAACGTTGGCAAGAGCACGCTGATGGCCACCTTGACCGGCGCCCGGCCAGAAGTACAATCTTATCCTTTCACCACAAAGCACCTGATGCTCGGCTACGCTAATATGGACGGCAGGAAAGTCCAGTTCATAGACACGCCAGGAGTGCTCGACCGGCCAAAAATGAACGCGGTCGAGAGAAGGGCAGCTGTGGCCCTTCGACATCTGGCCAACGCAGTCATCTTCGTGATAGACCCGACACTCGCCTGCGGATATACTCTGGATCACCAGCTCAACGTTCTCAAGGAAGTCAAGGCGACGCTCGAACTGACACCCATCGTTGTGATAAACAAGGCAGACAGCGCGACTCCGGAAGAGCTCGATGCGGTTCCAAAAGGAATCCACATCAGCGCGAAGAACGGGGACGGCATAGACATAGTCAT
>CAYSVV010000043.1:0-2049 GCA_964434695.1 uncultured Methanosarcinales archaeon | reverse complement strand
ACCTTGGGCAATAGCTTTTTCTTACCGTTCGAGATCTTGTCACCCAACAACCAAAGCACGGCTCCGAAAACGAAGAAACCGATCGTCAAGTATCTCACGCCAGGCACGCTTCTGTCAAGATAGAGCGCTATGACATCCTTGATCAACAAGAAACCCGGCACGGTGCTCGCGAGGTATAGCAATATCACATCCCTTCCGAATATGCTCACTACTATCCCGAGCAATCCCGGAATGATAGTAATCCTGCCAAGCGATTTCAACGCCTTGCCTACGGAATGGAAGTGCCAGATGGATACAAGTATTCCGGCGGACACCATGCCCAACGATAACAATACCAAGGAATTCGACTGGCTCGCGGTGATGCCGCCCAATGATTCAGGGAAAAGATAGAAGAACGCCACCGGAATGAGCAAAGACAATCCGGTGATGTAGACCAGCGCGACCATTATCCGCCACAACGCCCAGGACACCACGCGATCGACAACCGGCTTCTTCACTTTTTCCATGACGCCCCTAAACTCAATCCCTATATTAATTTGGGGGAGGGCAGGACGAAACCAGTAACACTGATTATATAACCACTTAATAGTAGTGAAATATACGAAAGATTTATAAATCCCTCCTCTGAAAACCCACCATGGAGCCGCAGACCAAGGATGGACGCGCCAGTTTAATATACTGGTTACCAGCCGCACGCGCCCGAGTGAAGATGATATACCCCGTATTCGGAAGGCTGCGCAATATCAAACTGCAGGATCGCAAGATTCGTAGGGAAGACAGCGACCCGTTCGCGGAAGGCGCGGGAGTAGAGCATTACACCGCGACATTCAAGCACAACAAAAGAATCTCGCCAGTATACATCAAAGTCGCCCCCTGTAATGATTACGAAGAAGGCAAGCTACTGCGCGAGAGGGAGACATACGCGCGGATATCTGGCTGCCGAAACATAGCCCGGCTCGTCCCGCTGGAATTGCACGACCTCGCCCGCGAACGCAAATGCGTCGCGACAGAGTACAGGGGGATGAACACTCTCGGTTTCTCCAAGATCAACCATTACAGGAAGACCGCGGCCGCGCTCGCGGACGCCTGCGAGGCGCTGGAGGACCTGCACTCGATGAGGATGGTCCACCGCGACGTCAAGCCGGCGAACATAGCAGCGGGACAAAACCCAAACGGCGTCTTCGGCTACCTGCTCGATTTCGACCTCTGCGTAAAGGCCGGGCCGATGATAGTCTACGCCGGGACGACAGGTTACGTTCCGCCCGAGATCCGCACGCTGCCAGAAGCGGAGAATCTCGACGTCGGCCCCTCCTACGACGCGTACTCGATGGCCAGGACGATAAAGTGCTGTCTCTTCAACGAGTTGATGTTCCACGAGGGACTCGAACGAGCGGTCGACGAGAACTTGTCCGAAGACCCCATAGAGCGAAGCGGCGTGGCAGCTATGCGCACCCAGCTTAGGAAAGTGGCCGAGGGCGAAGAACGCAGTTCAAGGAGATATCATGTCAGACGTTCTTGAACATCCGCACCTGGCCAACGTGGTCCACATCTGCGACAGGGACTACCAAGGCGCGAAATCCATAGTGTCGCACTACTCCGCGATGCACACTGGCGGCAGCCCAACTCACATATTCCTAAAGGTGCCTTTGGACCCCGAAGGAGAGAGCCTGCTCGAACGCGAACTCGGCCACCACCGCGCCGCGCAGGAAGCCGCGCCCAGAGGAGTCATCCCGCTTAAGGAGCTGGATTTGCGCCGTGAAGGCAAGAACCTGCCCTGCGTGGCGACTGAACACGGCGAATACGACCTCAGGATAATCCCCGCGGACAGGGAGTACGACACACCACGACACCTGCTCCAGACAGGATACGCGCTGATGGCGCTGCACAAAAACAGGATAGTCCACCGCGACGTCAAGCCCGAGAACATAATCATAACCAAGCAAGGCGCCCGGCTGGCCGACTTCGGCAACAGCTGCAATGCAGGAGATCGCGGCCCGCCGATGCTGCACACCCCAGGGTACACCTCACCTGAGGTTCTTCGGGCGTTCC
>CAYSVV010000042.1:3501-5755 GCA_964434695.1 uncultured Methanosarcinales archaeon | reverse complement strand
CCTCCTTTTTATGGACGTTGCCGTCCGTGATATTAAGTCTTGTGCTCATGATTCGCCCACTTTCTCGAAATACGCTTTCACTATGTCCTGGGACTCCAATGGGATGGTGCAGTCCTGGCCGCAGGCTCCCTGCGCGTTGGCGGTTATGTCCGCTGCCTGCTGATCCCTGAAATTCTTGTTCTCGGGGTCGTGCACGTCCTTGAGATTCGATCCGGTGTTAAGGGGATCCACCTGCATCTCGAGCGTCTCGTCGCCAAGATTCACGTCGAACGGATCGCCGAAGAGCGTGCCGTTGTTCTTGAGTTTGACATAGAGCAGTTCGCCCTCTGACTTTTTCTTGCCAAGACGGGCGTCTACCGCGGATTGATCGCTAACGTTGCCTGAAAGAAAGTTCATCGTGTCCTGTAGAAACTTCTGCTTCGAGGCGAACTCCTTTGTCGTGTAAAAGTCAACGTTGAACGCCGACAATCCTATCACTATGAAGCTCATCGCCATCAGTATGAGCAGCTGTCTTGTGGTCTTGCCGAAACCCAGGAAGTAGCTGGTCTTGACCGAACGCATCTTCGAGATCACTTCCTGCTGCAGTTCGCGCACTATGCTGTTGTCTATCGATGTGGTGTCCGCCGCCGTGGTCAGCGCTTCCTTGAGCTGGGGCACCTTGGCCTCGACTTCGTGGTAGCTGTCGACGTTCACGTGCTTGAATATCTTCCAGGTGAAGGCCATCGCCCAGGGCAGCAGCGAATACCACCAGGGCAGTTGGGCATAGGTGGTGACCACCAGCGCCAATGACATAATTATCAGGGAGGAGAGCGCGGCGTCGAAGAACTTTATTGTGAGGAGCGCGGTCCTCAACTCGCTCAGCGCATCCCTGATATCGCCCATCAGCAGCCACTCTCCGCCGGGTCCGGCGTGCTTTCCAGGCAGTCGACCATATCGTCAAGATCGTCCACCTCGTCTTCCAAATCATCCACCCTCTCGTCGCAGGAAAACAGTTCAGAGGTAAGTTCGGTTACACGCGCTTCCTTTTGCAGCAAATTGGTCTGCGCGGTGACGAGTTGCCTGCTCTTCTCCGACAATGCCGTCTCCAGCGTCCGTTTGTCCTGTATCAGGCCTTCTCGTTCGTCGGAAAGAGTGTCCGCCTCGTCCTTGAGCGTGGTGAACTTGTCAGTGAGTTCGTCCTCTCTTGAGCCCTTGAGCTGCAGCTCTTCCTTCGTGCTGGTCAGCAGGCCCTGGTAGACCTGCACCTGGCGTGAGACGTTCTCAAGCTGCTCGAGCTTGGCAGTATACTCGTCGTTGATATTGTCGAACCGTGTCTGGAAATAGGCGGTCGCCCCTACCATTCCTGTCGCTGCCAGCAGTATCAGGAACAGAAGGATGATGTTCGCGTTACGTGTGATATAGCTCATTTTTCCTCCTTAGCTCATGCCGAGAATCCTCCGTATTGTGAGTTCGATAATCCATACAAAGAATACGGCCAGCATCACGACCCAACGTAGCGGGAATTCTTGTTTCACTGTCTCCATTGACTTGGTCTTCGCGAGTTCGGCCATGGCGTCTATGTCGTTGGGGCCGAAGCGCTTGCCTCCGGTGGCCGTGACTGCCATTGCCAAGGCAGGGCTCTCTCCCGCGCGTTCGTATTCCCTGGGCGCATTCACAGCTGCCTGGGTGTTGAGCACGTCGATGAATCCGGTCTTTTCAGGGGTTATGCTTCCCTTGTATTCTGTCTGGCCGGTGCGGCTCAGCGCGACCTCCCTTGATGTCGGGGGCGAATCACTGTTGACAGTTATTTCAATCGGCTCGCCAAGGCGGCCGTCGGGCACATCCACCCTGTTGGCGGACTTGCGGTCAGGATCTCCGACAGCCCAGTTGGTCGTTCTTATGAGGAGTTTGCTGTTGTTGGCGGAAAGCAGCGGCCCGCTCCAGGCCTGGCCTCCGTCTGTTGCCAAAGACACGACCCTTCCGAGTCCTAGGCGCCAGACAGTGAGCAACGGCTCTCCGCTGTTGAGTGTCACGAGCAGTTTCGCGCTGGTCTTCGGAATCACGCTGTTGTATCCGGTTATGCTGGCGTCGTGCATCACCAAATCATCGGTGATGTAGTGGTTGCTGTCGAGCACCGATGCCTGCCGGTCAGTCTCGTTTCGTTCAGGCGCATCTTTGGGTGGATTGAAGAGAAGTTTCAGTCTTGAAGCGGTGTTCGCCCTGAAGTATATTCCGCGGGCGTCGAGGCGAAGGGGCTTGATCCGCGCGCGGTCAA
>CAYSVV010000042.1:0-3491 GCA_964434695.1 uncultured Methanosarcinales archaeon | reverse complement strand
GGGCGTTCTCTGCCACGTCCTTGAGCAGATCTTCATCGAGACGTTCCTGTATGAAGTCCTCGTCTCCGACAGCCGCGCCTATGGTGTAGACCTTGATGCCTTTCTGGAATGCCTGTTGCGCGAGGAACCTGCTTTCCTCAGCCACTTGGTCGAGCAGCAAGCCGTCGCTTATGATGACCATGTTCTTGCTTCCCTGCGCCCTGCCGAGTTCCTCGATGCCCATGCGTATGGCGTCAGCCATGTTGCTTCCGCCGGCGCCGAATATCCTGCTTATCTTTTCCTGGAGATCCGCTGTCTGTGACTTTCTTATCAGCGGAGATATGAGTTCTGCTTCGTGCCTGAATACAATCAGGCCTATCTTGACCTTGGGATCCATGTCGTTGATTATGCCTGTTGCGAGCCTCCTGGCGACTGCCAGGCCCGCGCCTTCGGTGTCGGACGAGCTCTGCGACGCGTCCATGATTATCATGACGTTGACATCACCCACATCCTTGCCAGGCTGTCCTATGGTCACCGGCAGCAGGTTCTTGATGCTTGACGACGCGTATCCTCCGCGTTCGTAGCTCTGCTGTCCGCCGACAACGAAGAGTCCTCCTCCATCTGTGACGAACTTGTTGAGCATGCTGCTGTCGGACAGTGATATCTCCGAGTCAGGTATGTCATCCATCACGACCGCGTAATATGGGTCCAGGTCATCCGGCAGGTAATCCGTGTTTTGGACTTCATAGACCTGCTTCAGTAGGTTGAGCAGGGGAGCATTGCTCTTGCCCCAGTAGATCAGCTTTGGCCGTGGCACCGCTCGTATTGTCTTGTAGTACACATTGTTGGATTCGAATGCGTCAGTGGTTTCTATCCGCGCTTCGACCTTGTGCAGTCCTTCCGGAAGTGTCTTGATGATGGTATGCGTCATGCTTCCGCTCTCGGTCTCGAGGACGATTTCATCGTCTATCGTGACCTTTAGCGGAACTTTGTCGAGCCCTGACGTGCCGACCTTGATTTCCAGCTGCGCGTCCGTGCCCGCCGTGGTCTTGGCCGCGCCTTCCACGATGACCCAGGCGTCGGGCTTGCGCAAAGGCAGCTTCAGCGCGCTAAGGGTTATGTTGTTGGACGCGGCGAACAATGACACATCTCCAAGCGATGCGCCGTGAGTTGTCTGGCCGTCAGAGACCAGCAGCACGTTGTCGCCTTTGCGCACCCTCGCCAGTATCGAGTCACCAAGGGCGCTTCTTTCGCCGTCGGCTATGCTGGCCGTGCGCACCACTACTTTCCCGCCGAGTTTTTCCACCATCGAGCTTATGCCGCTGGTGTCGAACATGGCCATGGAGCTGCTGTTGTCCACCAAGATGTTGATGAACGGGTCGGTCTGTATCGTCCTTTCCTCGACCCGGACAGGGGTGGCCAGGGCGATGGCGAATAGCAGCACGATTATGCTGCGCGTTATAATCATGGTCATCCTGGTCTTGCGCCTCTTGCGTTGTTGATCTTCATCGTCACGCGCTTCCACCCAGGGCTTTTTGAGGATAATCAGGATGATGAGTATCACGGGAATTGCCACGACTATCGTGAGGGGATTCTTTATCGCTATACCAGAAGCGGCCATCCATGCTAACGGGTCCATCAGACATCACCTCTTGTCTTCAGGAAAATCAGTTCGGCCAGGAGAAGCGCCGCTCCTATCGCTATCAGCCACATCTCCCATTCCTTGTCCCGGCTTTCGTGCACTGTACCTATGTTCCCTGCTTCTGTTTCCGCTTCTATGCTGTCCTGGAAGCGCAGGCTGCTTTCGCGAGCGTCAAGCGCGCTCACCGCGATGGCGTTCTCGCCTATGGTATAGAGTCCCTTTGTCTCGAAAGTGACCACAGAACCGGTGAGTTCCCTGCCGTCAGGAGAACGGACAACAACTCCACCTGGCACGATGACGCTTTCGCCGGTGCGCATGTTCAGGTCGCGGACATCCGCTCTTCCTGTCAGGCGCCTGATGAGCCTGTGCCAGAATATGGGATAATCCGGAGATAGCTTGAAGTCTGATTCTCCGTCAAGGATGCCGTACCAGGCGACAATGCCCCTGCCCTGTTGCCTGAGCGCGATTACAGTCGAATTATCGGACGAGCTCACCAAAGTCACGGTGTCGTCATAGGGCTCGGTCATTATGTGCAGCTTGGCTGTTCCGAACTCGAGGTCGCGCGTGGTCTGCGTGTCCTGGTCTGTCTTGAACGTGGTCTCGTTGCCTTCGCCGGTTATCTTGAGGGGAAGAAGGTTGCCGTATTTTATGTCCCAACTATCCCTCTGGCCCATGATTATCACGGATGCGCCGTCCTTGGCCCTGTCGAGCAGGCTTTCGAAAGTACCGGGCAGCACCTCTTTCTTGTCGACGTTGTCCACGATATAGACATCGTATTCCTCTTTGCTTATGATCGGGGGTTCGCTGACAGCCAGGTCGACGCGCGGTGATGATTGTAATGCGCTGGATATGAACTTGGATTTGTCGTTGGTTATCAGCAGCACCTTTATGGTCTCGCCTTCGGGAGCGCTGACCAACGCAGTGTCGTCAACGTCATAGGCATCGCCTGGCTCGAGACGTATCTCGGTGACTCCTGAAGGCGTGTTGAACTTGACTGGTTCGAGGCTGCCTGCCTTTATGCTGATCTCCTTGGAACTGTCCCCTATCTTGAGGATTATGCTTGCATCATCTTTGCCGTAGTTGCGTATGAACGCGGTCGTGGTGTCCTCCGCGACAGCCAGGTCTATTATGCCGATGTTCTGCACGTCGTCCGTGCTAGTGCGTACGAACGCCACAGGTATGCCTCTTGCCTGCAGCGCGTCCTTGGCCGTTGTCACGTCGACACCTTCGGTGTTGTCGAGGTCGCTGAAAACCACTATCCTTCCGTCGCCTTCAATGGCGCTGCCCGCCAGCAGCATGGCTTCGCCGATTCTCGACGGCGTGTCTGTCGGCTTCAAAGAATCCAGGACTCGCTCGGCTTCCTGCGGGCCTAGCCCTCTCGCCACAAGCGCGGGATTTCCCTTGGCCAGAATTATGGTCGTACGTTTTCCGATGATTTTCTTCGCTTCATCCACTGCGTGATCAAAGCGTGAGCCGCCGTTGTATCGCGCCTGCATGCTCGCGCTCGCATCTATCACGAGCACGGTGTGCTCCGCGGCCACATCCACTTGGATTGTGCTGTGCGGCTGCAATGGGGTAAGGAGCAGTGCTATTGCTGCAAGGAACTGGATTATGAAAAGGAAATCGCGCAGTATGGTTCGGAGAAAGCTTTGCACTATGCTCTTGCCGCTGTGCCTGACAAAGAACATCAGGCTCGGCAATTCCATGCGTTTCGGCTTCGGCCGTATCAGATAGAGTATCAACAAGGGAAGAATCCCGAGTAGCGCCCAGATGCCGTTTGGCATGCCGAACACGAACGGACCGATGCTCGTAGGTAGGTCTACCATTGCCCCTTTTTCAGCGGTGCGCGTATTTCCCTGCGCACGATATA
>CAYSVV010000041.1:0-5936 GCA_964434695.1 uncultured Methanosarcinales archaeon | reverse complement strand
TATGTCCTCGCTGGCTAAGGCCACGAATGCGGGTGTGCCCTTCATCTTGTGGAGCACTTTGAACTTCTTGCCGTTGCCCTGTGACTGCGTTAATTCGGCGTCCAATAAAGCGGTTTCCTGGTCCACATTGGAGCCGTCCTGCAGGGTGACTATGACCACAATCTCGTCCTTCTGCTTGGCCTGCTCCAATGCATCCGCGACGTTGCCTATCAAAGGCCTTGCCGAGACCGAAGGAAGCACTAGAAGAATCGTTATTACCGCGACAAGAGCCTTACTGCACATCTATCCTGAAGGGCGCGCGCGTGGCGGCGTACCCGTCGCTTGCGATGATGGTGATTTCATACTCGCCCGGTATCGCGCCAGTGAAAGTCGCGGTGTTGCCGCTGACCGAGACCGATACTCCCGGAGCCTCCGTGGCTATGTATCCAAGGGAATCGCCATCCCTGTCAGTGAAGAGCTGGCTCATGTCAAGAGATGTCGGGATGTTCCTGGCGACCGTCATGCTGTCGCTTCCCACCCACTTGGGCGGGCTGTTTCCGCCGGTTCTCACGGAATAGCTCAGCCTGTCCAGCTTGAGTATTGCGTTGTCTAACTCTATGTCCAGAGTGATGTCCTTGCCTGCGCCGCTTATTGTGCAGCTGTCAATGCAGGCATCGTTGAACTTGCGCGCGTTGTTTTCCTGTTTGATATCCATCAGGTTGGTGTCCATCACCAGGGATCTTCCTTCTGCCGTGACCATGTACACTTTGGCCGAGCCATCGCCGAATATGGATCCTGTCAGAGATACGCCGGTGGGTATGTCCGCCAGTGAGACCCTGAGCGTGCCGCTCTGGGAGATTGTGGCGTCCAGCGGTATGCTGGATGGCGATTCCAGCGTGGCAAGTCCGACTATCTCGGGCTTCACGAAGAGTACGATGCCTACCACGAAGACCAGCATGGCGATGTAGAGCAATTCCTTTGAGCCGAACATGGATGATTTCTGTCGCGTCGAAACCGGCTGCCTTGGCTGTTGCCACTGAGCGGGCTGTTGCGCTTGTTGCTGCCAGGATGATTGTTGCTGCCATTGAGGACTTTGCTGGGTCCATTGCGGCTGTTGCGTCTGGACCGGCTGTTGCGCAGGCATCGCCTGCGTAGCGAACTGTGCGGGTTGAGCCGCCTGAGTGTTGAGAGAGTCATAAACCGCGCTTAAACGGTCGTGAGCTATCTCCCGGTTGAATCCATCGACTCCGGAAGTCTCCATTTGGCGATAGATATCGAGTAGTTGGCGGTAACAGCGCAATGCTTCCTGTCTGTCACCACGCCTCAAAGCATCTTGCGCGGACATATACGTCTGCGCGAACTGAGGTATTATGTCTATGTCCACCACCACCTTTCAGTTCATAACGGTCCGGGGTATATAAAAAGATGTCGAAAAAATGAAAGAATCGCTTATTCCTTCGCAGGAGCTTCTGCAGGCGTTGCGGATTCAGCTGGTTTCTCTTCCTTCGCAGGAGCCTCAACTTCCTTGGCAGGAGCTTCTGCCGCAGGCGCCTCTTCCTTCTTGGGCTCGGGCAGCACGTTCTCCTTGCCGACCTTCAGGACCTTGACGTTCAGCTGGACTATGTTCGGGCTGACGACAGCGCCGCAGACCGTCTTCCTGACGCGTATTCCCTTGCCGATTTTCTTCAGGCCTATTCCTTGCACGGCAAGTATGGGCTTTCTGGCGAAACCAGGCATATCAGATCTCATAGGGAAGCCGGCGTTGTCACTTCCCCCCTTGATCTCGAACTCGTAACCTTCAAGGCCGAGCTCGTCGCCGCTGAACTTATCACCTATCTTCTTGCCGAAGACGGGTTTGGCGTTCTCTATCTCTTTCTGTGCTGTTCTTCCGTTCGGAAATCCCATTACTAGCTTTATGGACATCGCTCACCCCCGAGCGTCTCTAATGGACACTCAGCAGATAACGTTCGGCGACCGGGTTTTGTTTATAAACATTACGGCTAATGCTGATATGCGACTCATTTCAAACGCAAAATAATGGAATCCGTGAATGCCTTGAACGAAAACTCCAGATATAAAACGATAATAAGAATTATCAAATGAAAACAAGAAGTATCAAGAATAGTATCGAGGAATACTTTTTCTTAAACTCGAGTCTGAAACTCAAAGTGCGTCAGATTGAACGCCACGTCAAGGAACTCAATGAAATACTGAAAGACAAGATGAAATGACCCACTCATTCAGGATATCAGCTTGAGATCGCCCGTTACCTTGTCGATCTTCTGCTCCGGCGCCGGACCTATTCCTAAGCAGGTCGCTGTACCCGGCTCCAACTGAGTGTGGCCAGCGTCGATTATGAAACCCACCACCAATCCTGCGTCCTCGGCCTTTCGCTTGTAGAGAATGAGCTCGTCCAAGTCCTTGACCTTTACGACTATCTTCTTCATTCCCTGGCCGCGCCATTTGGAGATGTCGTCCTTGTGGCTCTTCAGCAACGCTTCTGTGGAAGCGTGCGCAACCTGGGCAGACATCTTCCCCTTGGTCATCTTGAGGTCGTCGCGCACGATTATGACTTGCTTGAAATCCATGATGCTGAAGCGATATCTTCTCTATATATAGATTGCCTGAATTGTTAAATACAATATATCTTCCCCTTACGTTATGGGGATAAATATTATCGTGAGTTGCCTGCCGCAGTTCCGCGATGGGAGTGTCGGTTTGTTGAAAGACGGCGCGTGGTTCGTGCCCAGCACATACCTGGTGGAAGGACAGGATTTCGAGGATGTGGCCAGGATAGCGTTAGAGAAGCACGCCAAAATCGAAGAATGCAATAATCTGGCCTTGCTGTCCGCGAGACACTACAAAACCCTGGACGATTCAGGTCCTAGCATTTACAACATCGCCTTCATCTGCCATGAGCCGGACTCGGGCTGGCCCGACGGCAGAATGGTGCGCACCCCGCGTCTGGATCTCCCGAAACCCGTTGAATTCAACAAGCTTTCAAGGGACATCATACTATCCTACCTGCTACGCAGCACAGGGTTGAGCTCTCCGCCGACAAAATGGAATCGTCACTGGTATGAACTGGCGGTTTCCAGATAATTCAATCTATTCCGTAAGTGGACCGTTCCCTTTCGGTCAACTTCTCGCCACGCATATGTCTTTGCAGGACAAGATCGCGCTCGCTGACCAACCGAAGGGTCGAGTTGGCAGTCTTATTGTGCGCATCATAAACACGACGGATAAATTGCTCAAGATTGCGTTGCATCGCCTCGAGTTCTTCTTGACGTACAGGATTCGGCAGGTATACCGGCATCGCTTTTATGCCTCTCCTGGCGAGCGCTTCCAAAAAATCCCGGGTCACATAGGTCATTCAAGCATTTCTTAATTGACAGAATAATAATCTTGCTGTTCAGCGCTTCCTCATCGAGAACATTCCGCCCGCTACCAAACCAAGAGCGAGTATGAGCGCCCAGGTGCCAAACTCAGGAACAGCGTGCACGTCTCCGCCCTCTCCGCCGTAAAGGTCGAAGTGCTCGACAGTGAACGTCAAAACGTTGTTCTCGCACACGATATTAGTGCAAGCAGGGCTAGACTCAGGAGTGCAAGGCTGGCCAGCCGCCTTCACATCCTCAAGACTGTTACTCTCGAAACCAGTCGCATAATAGATGTCATAGAAACCGCAACCACCCACATTGATGCTCACATTAGCAGGAGCGTCCAGGCTGGAATGCAAAGACGACGCATTAATACCCACGAAACCGTCACCGATACGAACCTGGGAATCAAAGTCCTGGTCAGCGGCGTTCACCACTCCGTTCCACTTGATGCTTCCAGCAGTAGTCGCAAGAGTCATTTGAGGCACGGCCGAGATGTTCTCCACCGCGCTGAAGTTGGTGCTGCCATATGTCGTTGTGAATACTGTCGATTCGCTGACCGAAGCAAGCCCTGAGTTGTACAACGCAAGTATCTCGGTTCCTGACAAGGCCCGGCCCCATACTGTCGGCTCGTCGATCTTGCCTTTGAATCGGAATTCATAGGACGCGCGGTTCTGGTTCCCTATGCGGAAACTCTGTCCAGATTGGCTGATAGTGCCCGTGAACGTGCTTTGCGACTTGAGCTGGCCATCGACATAGACCCTGAAGTTCTGTCCTTCGATGACACCCACGGCATAGTGCCACTTGCCCGGAATCAGTTGACCTACCGGCGCGCAGAGCGGCTGGTAGCCGCTTCCTGTCGCGACCATCACGCACACCGCGCTGCTTGAGAACGCGCTGCTGCCGCTGCCTACGAACAGCCCATATGAGTTGGCATTTGCGTCCGCGCCTTTTGCGAGGATGTAATTGGTGTAATATCCGTTGGTCACTCCAAGGCTGGTCATGTTGAACCATGCCGAAAGCGTGACGTTATGCGGATTGGGCGGGTTGAAACTGCCCACATCGACATAATCTGTGAGACCATTGAACTGCAACGCATTGCCGAACTTGCCTGTTGTATAATTGGCTCCGTAAGTGTAGCCTGTGTTTCCATTGCTCAGCGATGTAGTGCCGCTGTTGAGTATCAAGTTGTCATACTTTACTTGCTTGTTGTCAGGGGAGTCGCCACCTGACAGTTCCAGCCTGAGGTACATCGGCTGGAGGAATTCGTTGTTCGAGTAGGTTTGCGCCAATGTCCAGCTTGCGCCATTCCAATAATATCCTGATATCGTGTTGCCTGATCGAGTGAGACGCAGTTTGCCTGTCGTGTCAGTGGTCGCGATGTTCGAACCCACCTGATTCCAGGCTCCCGAGTTTCGGTGCTCGAAGAACTGGTAGCCGTTGGAGTTTGCGAATTGCCTCCTTAATACGATGGCATCGTCATCCGCGTACTGGTCCACTATGAGCATCGCGACGCCGCCGTCTATGGCTGCTCCCGCGACCAAATCCTTGAAGTCCACCTGCACGTCGAAATCCCCGATTAGCAGATATCTGGACTGCACTCCGTTTGCGACCCAGCCACCAGCAGGAGTCATGTTAAGGACGAGCTCGTTGCCGTTCTGTCCCGCTTTACCATAGGAGAACAACCATTTGTCCGGGTCGATGGTTGTCGATGAGAACGTGTCGCCAGGATTGTAGGCTGTTCCGGCGTTGTCCGTGACTATCTGTCCCTGGATGATTCTGAAGTTGTCGAACTGGGCGGTGTTCGTGCCGCTCGGATTATACAGCGCGAATTGCACGAGCGGCTGCATGTCCTGCGCCCACTCGTTGTTCGCGTTGCATCCGGCCGATATCCATGCTCCACCGATTGTGTTTGAGTAGTACCCGCACATCGTGTTTCCCGAGCGGGTGAGCCGCAATGAACCTGATGTCATCGTGATCCCGCCATTGAGGAAAACGGTAGGAGTGCCGTCGTTGGCCTGGGCAATCACGTCGACGCGTTGCGGAACCAGTTGGCGGCGTACGTAGAAGTTGTCGCCGTTCGTGTCATCTACGTGTAATATAAGACCTCCATCAGAAGAGCTGCCAATTACCAGGTTCTTGAAGTCGACCGCGATGTCGAAATCGCCTCTTAATCTATACCAGCTGCGCACGCCCGCGCTTGTCCAGCCAGCTCCGCTTGTTCCCATCGATATGCTCATCACCTGGCCGTCGAAGCTCAAGGTGTTGTCTCCGTTGTAGTCCTCCCAGACGTTCCAACGTTCGGTGTTGACAGTAGCCGAGGAGAAATCATCGTTGAAGTCCAAGCTGTCCAAAGACCAGTATGATTCGAGACCAGTGCAATCGTCGAGAGAGCAGTTCAGTGACCTAGCAGCGAACGCAGGAACTGCGGATAGCGCTGCCAATAGCATTACGACGAAGATGAAACCAATGCCTCTTTTGAACATTGGAAGTACAGAACCAGAATTAGTATATTAGTATATAAATCGAACGGAATACCTACAATTTCTTCTCTATCTCTTCCTTGGCCTTGGCTATGAA
>CAYSVV010000040.1:0-5937 GCA_964434695.1 uncultured Methanosarcinales archaeon | reverse complement strand
GGCGCTGCGCATGCCGGTGGAGAGTGCCGGGCTGGATCGCCTGAAGCTTCTCGGAACGCGTCTTCTTGTATTCCTCGTAGCGGCGCAGCGAGCTTATCGCCGACTTGCTCGCCAGAAGCAGATCTCGCCTGACCTCATCCGGTTCACGGAGCGAGACGAAAACGCTCATTCTTCCTTGCTCCCTGAGAGAGTCCTGTCGACGGCCTCAACACGGCGTTCAATCTCTGCCAACTCGTTGCTCCAGGATTCGAATTCCGAATCTTCCTGTTGCTTGAGATCGGCAATCCTTGCGAGCGTGGTCTTTGCCTGCTCGAGGCGCTGGTGTGCCAGCGTGAGAATCTCTGTAATGTCCTTGTATTCATCGACCTTGACGAAAAGTTGTTTCTTGTCCATTGCAATCACCCCGCCGCGAATATTACGTCCTCGACGTAGGACAGCTTGCGGTGTATGTCCTCAAGCTGTTGCGAATACGCCTGGAATTCCTTTGCTTCCTTTGAACGGAGCCCGCTGACCTTCTTGACCAGCTCGTCCGCGTCCGTGAGCTTGTTCCTGATACGGTTTATGCTGTTGAGTGTCTCTTGATAATCCTGCACGCTGATGAATATCGGTCCATCCCCGATTACAGCAGGTTCGAAGGAGGGCTCTTCAGATGGCATTTCAGGCATCGAAGGCTCTTCCTCGTGGTTCTCAGCTGGTGCCGGAAGCTCAGGTATTGCCTCGACATCTGGCACATTGGATAGTATCTTGACCTCGGCGCTGGGCGCTTCTGGTGCTGGCGGAGGAGGTAGCTCGAAGCTTTCGTGCTCCTCCTTCTTTTTAGTGAATATATCGAAGAGTCCCATTGTGTTCCCCTCTCTACATTCTTAAAGCGACAGTTATAAACTTTTATCACTATTCGAAAATGGTGTTAGTTGTTCACGTCGAGCATTCGTCGGAAAGATACAACGGTTGTTGCACAAGTAATATAAGGAATGGCCACTGCTATCTTAACTTCTGAGATGGATTGTGTGAAAGACGCGGAAGCCAGCAAACTGGTGCCCGGACTAGCCAAGGGATACTTGGAAATCGACGACAAGAGCAGCGCGAGAAGGGGAATAATACTGCATTCGGAATCGAGCCCCCGTCATCTCGCTGAATTGCTCGCGGTCGAGCTGACCAACGGAGCCGAATGGAAAGTGATAGATGGAATCACTCCTCGGACGACCTTCGCCCAACTCGAGGCGCTCTGCAACAATGGCAGGAAATATGTCGTCGCCGTACAGGGCTGCCCCGGAAAACCAGGAACAGTGCTTTCGATGGAGCAACGACCAGGGTACTACCACGAGGGAAAGCAATCCTTCGTGCCGGATTGGTATGTAGTGGATCTGGATCGACTCTGAAAAAACAACGGAAAAACCGCAATAACCGCGGTCCCATAGCCGACAGGCATCTAAATCAATCTTGCATCATCTTTCCATGATGTTTTTGCTACTGGTAGCGACGCTGACTCTGCCTGTGCAATTCCACGTAGGAGCGGATTGCGACTCTTTCAAAATCACGGCACCGGCGAGCGTGGTAGCGGGTGAAACAGTTACTCTGAGTTTCACAGGAGAGGTGAGGCTGAGCGCCACCATCGATGGTGCCAGCGTCGCCAACAGGACAGTGCGGGAAACTTCCACGATAAAGACCTACAAAACCCATGCGGGCAAGACTATTGAGTTGGAGGCAGGACGTCCAGGGTGCCCGCCGGTTGTCCGTTCCATCGAGATAACTGGCGCTGGCTTGTCTTTACCCGCCAGCGGAGCGGCAGTGCCCTACATAATAGCGATCATCGCGGTAGCATTGGCAGGAGTGATGATATGGAAAAGATGAGCAATACGTTTTTATAGAGAGCTTGGAGCGTTTTTACAATGGAACAACTAGTTACGGCCAAGCTCATAATAGAGATGCTAGGTTCTCCGAAGGAACATCTCGAGAAGACACTCAAAGACTACGTCGATTCGTTAGAGAAGGACAAGAACATACGCATGGTATCAAAAGATATCGCCGAGCCAACTCCGACAGAACAGCTTTTCAGCGCTTTCGCAGAACTCGAAATCGAGTTCAAGGACGCGGCGAAACTAATCGACTTCTGCTTTGAGGCGATGCCATCCAGCGTCGAGATAATCAAACCAGATATGCTGAGCACGGAATCGACGTCATTGTCATCATTGCTCAACGACCTTCTGGCGAGGTTGCACGTCGTTGACATGCAGATGAAGAAACTCAGCGCGCAGAGCTCGATACTGGAGCGCAATGCCACTAACACGCTGCACAATTTCGTGACGCATCTTTGCAAGGGCAAGCCGATGACGGTGGAAGAGATATCTGCCGCGGTCGGCATAAAATCGGATCGCCTGAAACAATTCCTCGACAACCTGATTACCGCTGGACGGCTCAAGGAAGAAGGGGGCAAGTACTCGGCATGACTCTCGCCTCACAGGTGGAGTCTCTGCTTTTCGCCCTTGGGCGGCGCGCCACAGTAGACGAGCTGGCCCATATTCTCAAGGTGCGCGACCACGAGAAAGTATTGATTGCGCTCCAGGAACTCAAGGAGCAGTATTCCACCAAAGGTGGTCCTATAATCGTACTTGAGCAGGATGGCGGTTGGAAGATGACTGTCCAGGATGAGCACCTGCCGTTGGTGAGACGGGTTGTCTCAAAAACCGAATTGCCAAAGGGAGTGATGGAGACATTGGCGATAATCGCGTATAAGACGCCGATGCTGCAGAGCGAACTGGTGAAGATGCGCACTAACAAGGCCTATGATCATCTGGCTGCGCTGGAGGCAGAGGGTTTCGTTACCCGTGAGAAGCAGGGAAGGACCAAACTGATCAAACTCGGCAAGAAATTCTTCGATTACTTCGACATACCGGAGGATAAGCTCAAGGAACGTTTCCAAACAGTCGCTGCCCTGGAGCAGGTGATATCCAACAAGGAAACAGAGATAGAATCCGCGAAGTCAACACATCACGAGATGGCTGTCAAGGCCAAACAGGAAGAGGATGTATACAAGCGGGAGCTAGTGGAAAAGCACAAACAAGTCGACAGTGAGTTGGCCGCCCTTCCAGAAATAGACCTTGTCGACAACGAGGGTCACGTATCCAAACTCGAGGGGTATGAATCACAGGTTTATGACGAGCCGGAAAAACCCAAGATAGCGCCCGAGATAAAACCTTTCAACGAGCCCGAGATCTACAAAGTCAAACGCGCTCCTGGGCAGCCAAAAGAGCCGAAGCCGGAATCCGCTTCTCCGAATTTTGAGCAGAATGCCGCGCCCCCTGAAAAAGCGCAGCCCGTTCAATCCGGGAAGGAACCCGCGAAAGAGCAACCCGACGAAATAGAAGCCGCCTTGAAGATTATGCGCGAGAAAACAGAAAACGAAAAAGAGGGGCCGGCGGACAAGTATTCGCCCGAAGGTGTCGAGGCAGAGGCGCACGAAGTCGCTTCGAAACTGGAAGCCAAGGAAAGCAAGGGATTGTTCGCTGAAGGCGTTCCTGAGGAAGTTAAATCCGCAATAGAAAAACGCGCCAGGGAACTCGCGGGTGAGAAAACAGAAGAACCTACGGACGAAGGCGAACAAGCAGAGCCGATCAACGAAGAAACCCAAGAGAAAACAGAATGAAACAGCTGAAATTCTATATGTTACGTTGTCCGCAATGCCGCAGGGTGATGAAATACCACACTGATGATGAGGTTCTTTCCAACAAAAGGAAGCGTTGCGTCTATTGTAACAAGTCATTCGGGGTTAGAGCCAACCTGACGTAGTGATTGGGCACTGCCGGGGAATTTCCCGGATTGTCCCAACCCTTTAAAGTGGATTATTCGGACGTTATAGCGCTTATTAGGCTATGCTCAAAACACAAGCTATATATATGTCCGGTTGCGGCGATAAGCTCGAAAAGGATAGATTCTATGGAAGAAAAAGCGCCAGAAAGCGTGTTCGACAAGGTAATCGAAGACGAGATGACGAAGAGCTATCTCGACTATTCGATGAGCGTCATAGTGGGCAGGGCGCTGCCGGATGTGCGTGATGGACTCAAGCCAGTGCATCGGCGCGTTCTCTATGCGATGTACGACATGGGCATGCTGCACGGCAAGCCTTTCAAGAAGAGCGCCAGAATCGTTGGAGAGGTGCTGGGCAAATATCACCCGCATGGAGACAGCGCAGTCTATGAAACTATGGTGCGCATGGTACAGGACTTCTCGCTGCGTTATCCATTGGTCCAGGGACAGGGTAACTTCGGATCGGTCGACGGCGATTCGGCCGCTGCTATGAGGTACACCGAAGCGCGCCTGAACAAGATGGCGGAGGAGACCCTCGAGGACATAGACAAGGACACGGTTGATTTCACCCCGAACTTCGACGGTTCGCTCAAGGAACCGACAGTGCTGCCGAGCAAGGCACCACAACTCCTGATCAACGGAAGCGCGGGAATCGCAGTGGGTATGGCCACGAACATACCGCCGCATAACCTCAATGAATGCTGCTCAGCGGTCATAGCGATGATAGAGAACCCGGAGATAAGCCTGGGCGAACTCATGACATTATTGCCCGGGCCTGACTTCCCAACAGGAGGTTCCATACTGGGTACTTCCGGCATAAAGGAAGCCTACGCGACCGGCCGTGGAAAAATGGTGGTGCGTGCCAAGGTGGTCGTCGAGGAACACAAGAACAGGCAGCGACTGATTGTGAATGAGATACCCTACCAGGTGAACAAGGCGCTGCTCGTAGAAGCCATAGCTGAACTAGTGCGCGACAAGAAAATCCTCGGCATCAGCGACCTGCGCGATGAAAGCGACCGCGACGGGATGCGCATAGTCATAGAACTCAAGCAGGGCGCGAACAGCGACGTTGTACAGAACCAGCTTTTCGCCCATACCAATCTGCAGACCACTTTCGGCATCATAATGATCGCGCTGGTGGACAACCAGCCGGTGCTGCTGCCACTGAAGCAGATTATACAGCACTTCATCGACCATCGCAGGGTGATTGTCAGAAGAAGGACGTCATTCGACCTGCGCGAAGCCGAGAAGAAAGCGCACGTTCTCGAGGGACTCGTAATAGCGCTGGACAATATCGACAAGATCATCGCGTTCATCAAGAAGAGCAAGAGCACGGAAGAGGCGCGCAATGGGCTGGTTGCAGGATATGGCATGACCGTGATACAGGCACAGGCCGTCCTCGACATGAAACTCCAACGCCTCACCTCGCTGGAACAGGGCAAGATTCGCGAGGAACTCGAGGCGACGCGCAAACTCATCGGAGAGCTCAAGGCAATACTCGCCGATGAAAACAGGATACTCGCGATTATCAAGGATGAACTGCGGATGCTCGAACAGAAGTATGGCGACGAGCGCCGCACAGTGATTGCCGCGGATGAACGCTACGACATAATGGACGAGGAGCTCATCAAGCCTGAGGACAACGTCGTGACCATAACCCGCGCGGGCTATGTCAAGCGCCTGCCGGTCGAGACTTACGAGACGCAGAATCGCGGCGGCAAAGGCATCATAGGCACGGGCACCAAGGACGATGATGATGTCGAGGATGTCTTCATCGCCAACGCGCGCAGCACGCTGCTGATATTCACGAACAAAGGAAAGATACATTGGCTGAAGGTATGGCAGATCCCCGAGGCAGGAAGGACTGCGCGTGGAACGGCGATAGTCAACCTGCTACAGCTCGAAGATGGCGAGAAGCCCAGCTCATTAGTCCCGGTGAAGACGTTGGAACTCGATGATTTCAACAGGACGCATTATGTTTTCATGTGCACCGCCAAGGGCACTGTGAAGAGGACGGCACTCGAGGTCTTCTGCACCCCGCGAAAGGGGGGCATCCTCGCGATAGACATAGAAGATGGTGATGAGCTCATCGGAGTCCGCCTAACTGATGGAAAGAGGCAGCTCATAATCGCG
>CAYSVV010000039.1:0-6124 GCA_964434695.1 uncultured Methanosarcinales archaeon | reverse complement strand
GGCGTGAATCGCGCCCAGACCGGACTGTCAAGCATTATGACAACCCGATCGTCGAGCACTTGTATGTCTTGCTCGCTTACGTGATCCCCTGGCGCGGCCGAGTTCTTCACGAACGCGGACGCGGTGGATGCGGGCTGTTGAAGAACGCCGTCTGTGGCACTTTCGCCGGGCAGCACTCCACCAAGGATCATTCCTATGGCAAATGCGACCACAATCCAGATGGCGTAAGTCTTCATTACAACCCCCAACCCTTTTGTAATTGCACAGTAGTATCATAACCCCTATTTAAATGTTTCTATTTGTAGTCACTACACAGTGAGTAAATTAGCCCAGATAATGACGGTCAAAAGAAGGTTAGCTTTTAAAAGGCTAAAGTACTGAGTCAGCCCAATGCAAAAAAGAGGGCAGCTGAGCGTTTTCATAATCATCGGGCTCGTAGCACTCATAGCCACCGGAATAGCAGTTTATGTTGCGCAACCATCTCCAAACGAGAAGCTGCGCAGCGATGACCCCCTCATAGTCGCCTCAGGGATAGTCGAGGACTGCGTAATACAGGAAGGCATACCGCTGCTGCAGCTGATGAGCACAAGAGGAGGCACCCTCAAACAAGGCAAACTTTGGAAAGGGGACAACTACCTTATGCTGTGCTCGGACAAACCCGGGAACGGGTGCGTGCATTCTGTCCAGACCAAGAAACAGATCGCGGATGAATTCAGCATCGCGCTCGCGGCGAGGCTCAACTCCTGCATAAGATGGAACCTTGTCGAGAAACAAGGCTGGATAGTGCAGGCACAACTACCGGTCGCAAAGACCATCATAGGATACGACAAGGCAGACGTCGAGGTCATTGTCGGTCTAGAACTCACAAGATCCGGCGAGAGGAAGAACAAGCAAAGCTTCGTCGTCCAGGTACCGACACCAATAGGCACGCTGCATTCCCTCGCGCATGAAATAATCAACAAGCAAGTAATGCACGGCTACTTCGATAAGGACAGCTGGATGGCCGAGCACGGCCTCAGCATAATGATTTCTGCGGATAGACCGTATCCTGACACGATGTATACCCTGGTCACTCAGGATATCAACAGTCGTCCCTACGTGTTCCACTTCGGAATGATGGGCATTGACACCATCAAGAAGCCAACGGGTCCACGGCCAGCCGACGAATTATTGCCGACGTGTAAAGCGGACGTGGATTGCTACGCGAACGCGCTGGAAACCGACTGCACGACAGCGGGCGGCCACACTATAGAGTACGATGAAGGATCCTGCGCGCCGCCGATATCCAGGGACAACCGATGCCCTGACGGCAAGTGCGACGACTGCGTCACAGACCAGGGCACTTTCAATCATGGTCAGCAATGGTGCGATTCAACCGTCAACAGGCGCGAAGGATTCGACGCTGTAGGTTCGAGGCACGTGGCCATGTCCTGCATAGACGGCCAGGTGATTGCCGAGCCCTGTCGAGATTATCGCGAAGAACTCTGCGCGCAGGAGAACGGAATAACCGCCTGCCGCGACAACCGCTGGCAGGACTGCTGGCAACAGACCAGCGAAGGAAGTTGCCAGGACACCACAAAGCGCGACTGCTACTGGAGCGAGGGCCTTGTGCCAAGCCCAAGCATCACTTTCCTGGCGCCATTGAGGAACAACAACCGCTGCTCACCCGTCGTCGGTCCTGGACTGATGTGGTGGACTGCCGAGGCAGGCAGGGTATGCATGCTCGGCAACGAGCAGGTCTGGGAAGACATCGGGGTGTTCAGCAAGGCAATCAGCTGGAAGCCACCAGTAATCCACAGCACAGGCATGGCCACCTGGTGTTATTCTCTGGGCGACTGCGGCAACAAGGTCAACATCCCGGGATATCCTTCAAGAAAGAGATACAAGAGCACGACAGGAAAGGTTAGCGATGCCCTTGGTCAGATAAACGTGGACAAGTGGTATACTCTCCCATTAGAGATAGAACCGTTCAAAGGAACCACGCAAAGCACTTTCCGCTATCCTGAAGGCGAGAAGTCATACATGAAAGCCCAGTCTCAGGAATACATCGACTGGCTCATATCATTGATACCCAAGGCATTGGCCGTGCTGACAGACCAGATACCGCTGCATATAGTCCACAGCACCTATTGTAAAGCGTGGAAGACCACCGATGTAAAGAGCAAGATGCCCGCCAAGTGCGAGCTGTGCGAGGACTCGTTGAGCGGTTGTTCACTATACCTCTGCAAGTCCCTGGGCCAGGAATGCCAATTCTACTTGGACAACCAGGCATATCCAAGATGCAAGTACGTCGGCGCTTCAAAAGTCGAACTGGACGTGGACGTGACGTTCCCAGACAACCGCGCCGTCGAGGACGGCAATGGATACATGGTAACCGATCTACTGGTGCCGTTCGAGACGGTAAAGATGATAATTCACACACCTGAACCTTCGACTTGTACCATATCAGCTGTACCTGGGCTGAAGAACTTCGCGCCCGAGACAGAAGACCCTGAACTTGAGGGAGTCGTGACTTTGATTGAACTCATAGGCGAGGGGATATCCGGAGATAACAGCGATAATTTCATCGCGGACCTCAGGGATCCTGCCACCGAGCAGGTAATGGACATCAGGGTGCCGGACATTGCCTGGATGCAGGCCTTCAAGGAGAAGGGATCGACACTATCCCTTCTTGCCAACCCGACGCAACTAAGCGCGATCATGGATACTGAATATTTCAAAGAATTTATGGATTCGCCAGCTGCAAATGACGAGAGGATACAGAGCGCGAAGGACGGCGTTGAAGAATTCATCGGCAAGGCAGAGAAGGCATACCGGGAAGACCCGAATTTCAACTCGCTAAGCAACAAGGTCGAGCTATTATTATGGTACAACGACCTCAAGAAAGACCCCCCGGTGATGACAATGTACCTCAACTGCGAGGGCGAGAGCAGCGCGTCCAGCAAGACCATACCGATAAAGGCGGCGATTAAGAAAGATGACAAGCCGCCGGTGGTTCTCAACATCACGCCTTCAGAAGGCAAGTGGCCCACCGAAGCGAAGTTGCTTTTGAACGAACCATCCACCTGCAAGTTCGCCATAGACAACGATGCATCCTACGAATCGATGGACCCGATGACTTGCGACGAAGATGCCTATGGCGCAAGGGAATGTGAATTGTTGCTTCCGGATTTGGCAGGCGCCCATTCATTGTTCGTAAAGTGCAGGGACAGGCCGTACGCCCTCGTGCAGGGCAGCGTGAAAAAGGGAACCAGGAACTATGCCGAGGGAGCCACGCTCTCGGTGCTGGGAACAACTGCGAGGGTTAGCATATCCCCATTCCTCACCAAGAACTCCATCGAGATCGCGTCGGCCACCAAGCTCGAGATAGACTTCAACACCGCCCACCGTTGCCGCTACGACGCACAGAACGTCAGCTACGACATGATGGGATCATCGATGAATTGCGAAGGCATCAAATGCGAGGCACCGCTAGCAGGAACGATATACTACGCGTGCCTCGTGGAATACGGACCCTATCAGAACACGAACAAGGAAAGTTTCAGGTACGATTATTCTTGAAGAAAAATTTCACTTCGCCGCGTTCTCAAGGACTTCCAAGATATCCACCATTGATTGAGTGTCCTGCTTGCAGTACACCAGAAGGGACTGGCGCAGCTTATTCGCTTCTTCGCCCGCGATTATTCCTTCCCTAAGGTGGATGAACGCCAATGATGCGTCATCACCCGCGCCGATTTCCATGCCTTCGTAGCTCTTTCCGACCAAAGCTGGCAGAATCATCTTTATCGACGTGCTGCCGTGCTGTTCAGGATGGTAATACCAGAAATTCTTGAAGGGTTCTTCTAGATCAGCCAATCTGCCCATCCGTTCGTGCAACCACTTGCTCTCGTCCGGGAAACGCTGGGAAAGCTCGTCCAGTATTCTCTTCTCGAAAGAGGAATGGTGCGCAAGAATGCTGCCTTCATCGCCGATCTTGTTCAACGCGGCCATCAATGCGTCTCTTGGATCCATCGGAGCGCCGGGTCCTGTCTCCGCAAGGAATTCGAAATGCTCCATTTCAGCATCGGGACTTTTCCTGATATGCAAAGAGAACTGGAAAGGAACCTGTTGCCAGGGACGCAGGCCATCCAGCCCTGGAACTGCTGTGCTGTAGGTCTCGAAATCGAAAAAGTACAAAGGATATACCAGCTTTGACAGCCACTTGGCCAGTTTATCCTTGTCCACCTGCGGCATTTTTGTCGCGATTGCGATCTGCTGCACGCGTTGCTTGTCGTTCAGCTCTTCCTTGTCGACTTCTGAGAATTTTGTTATGCCGTGTTCTAGCAATCCGTAGGCCTTGCGCTTGTTGTAATAGAGATCGACTATCTCCTTGCCCTCGACACGGGCGCAACATACAGGACAGTCTATCGGAGATGCGCATCTTTCACCCAGCTTAGGCTCAGGAGGCTTCGGCGCATCTATCACAGCAAGCAATTCCCTGACGTTTTCTTCGACGGCATCGGATGCGTCGGAGAGATTATCGGTGAGATTCTCCATGATAAAAAGAGATTTCAAATCCAGGTCACCCTCGCGCACATACTCCCTGTTGAGATGCATCAAGTGCGCCCTGCTAACCTGGAGCCCTGCTTTCTCGAGAACGTACTTCTGGAATGCGACATCATCCTGGTGCTCGTCCTTGACAGAATTCGAGGACTTCACCTCGACCAGCTCCCAATCATCCTTTCCGACAGGAATGAGCGCGTCCACCTTGCACATAAGCCTGCCAACGATGAATGTGGCCTCGAAGGTTATCTTTCTGGCGAGAATGAGCGCTTTGGTCTTGGCGACCATGTCCGACCAGTTGCCGGTGTGTTCTATCTCGACACCATCCGGCCACCAGGACTGCGCGAGCTTGCCTGCGTCTATGCCCTGGTGCATGCGATAAAGATCGAACTCGGTGTTCTCCGGCAATCGATCAGGAGCGTTCTTCTTCGTCCAGAGAACCGCGGGACATTCAAGTCCGAGTATGTAATCCCCTTTGGTAAGGAATTTTGGCATCAGAAAGACTTTATCTCCCGCTCCTCTTCTTTTCCAGATGACATATCCTTGACTTTCACTTGCCCGGATTCGATTTCTTTGGGACCTACCACTATCAGGCGCTTGGCTTTGATGGAATTCGCGTATTTGAGCTGCTTGTCGAGTTTCCTTGACATCATATCTGTCTCGACGCTTTCGCCCGATGCCCTGATGCGCGTGGCGATGTCACGGGCAATGGCATTCTGCTCTGGCGCAAGAGTGGCTATGAAGTAATCGACGCCGAACTCTACTTTCGGCATCAACCCTTTCTTTTCCAGGAGCAATGTGAGCGTCGCTAGGCCTATCGCAAAACCAGTGGCAGGCTCTGGTTCGCCGCCATACTGCGAAACAAGGTTGTCGTATCTTCCGCATCCTGCAAGAGAACGGAATTCACCGGCGCGATCCATTATCTCGAATACGTTGCCCGTGTAATAGTCAAGCCCTCTGGCGAGCGAAAGATCAAGTATGGCGTATCCCTTGGGCAACAATGGAGCGACGCTCTCTATTTCCTTGAGGCCTTCCTTGGCAAGGTCGTTCAGCTCGAGGGTTCTCAAACCACGCAACGCCTCATCAGGAGGCCCTGTGAACGCGGTAAGTTCCATCACCCGTTCTGCCTGATCCTGGTTCAGTCCAGCCTCGCCGAGCATCTCCATGAAAGCGCGTTGGCTCACCTTGGCACGCTTGTCCACGATGCGGATTATCGGCTCGACATCCTTGCGTCCAGATATAACCTCAAGTATGCCAGTGAGAAGCTTGCGGTTGTTTATCTTGAGCAAGACATCCTTCGGACCAAGGCCCAAAGCGTTCAAGCAGAATATGGAGAGAGACATAATTTCGGCGTCTGCCTCGGGCTTGTCAGAGCCGAAGCATTCAACGCTCAACTGGTAGAACTCCCTCATCCGGCCTTTCTGCGGCGCCTCATAGCGCCAGTTCCTTTCGAGCGAGAACCACTTCACTGGTTTTGGCAGTTCCTTCTGCCTGCCGAGAAACAAACGAGTCATTGGAACAGTGAGGTCGAAACGAAGCGCCAGTTTCTCCGTGCCCTTCTTCTCAAGTGTGAAAAGCTGGG
>CAYSVV010000038.1:0-6170 GCA_964434695.1 uncultured Methanosarcinales archaeon | reverse complement strand
TCCCCGAGGTACTGACTGCCAACCGTGCTTCCCTTGTCGGCGACTATTACTTCGCCAGTTATGCGCGCGTTCTTCAGGGCCTGCTTTGCCTTCCGGACGCAGATGCCGACGGTCTCCGCCTCATCCAGGCAGGGAATGACGACGGATAGCTCAAGTTTCTTGTGCATGGCTGTGTCCTGGAAAGCCCCATTAATTAGCTTTCGCCGATATGTTTATCAAGGGAATAAACAACATCAGTCGATGCGATTTTGGCCAGTATTGCTCATATTCCTTGTCGCCTGCGGTTCTACCGCAACAGTTGATAGGGATGACTGCTCCACTCCGGTATTCACCACCGGCATCGACGTGGCCTGCGTGATAGACGGCGACACGATACGCTTGTCCGACGGAGATTATGTGCGCCTGATAGGCATCGACACTCCAGAGAAAGGGGAGAACGGCTACACTGAAGCCACTTTAGCCCTGGTCGCGATGATCAACAACACCGAAATCCGCCTGGTCAAGGATACCAGCGAGACCGACAAGTACGGCAGGCTGTTGCGCTACGTCTATGCCAAGCAGGAATCGCAGTTTTTCGTTAATGAATTAATGGTCAAGCGCGGCTGGGCAAGGGCGGTTGATTACCCTCCGGACAGCAAGAACGCTGAGCTTTTCGCTGAAGCCGAGAAAGAAGCCAGGACAAAAAGAGCGGGTCTTTTCAGATAATTCAGATTAAAAAAAAGTCCTGGGCAGGGAAAGAGGCTGCCCTGCCCGTGGACAATAAGATTCAATAAAGCAACTGCGAACGCATGAAATGCGCTTCGTTGTCGGATATCTCACCGTCACGCCAGAGATCCTCGATGAAGTTGTCCTCCATCTCAACGCTGTCGTTCCAGTCCCATTCTCTGAGTTCCCTCTTCATCCAATTCACCTCCCTATAGCTAATAGTAATGGCAAGCTTGCTTAAATACAAACAGAAAGTTCCATCCGCACTCAACCTTCATAACGTTTTTAAGCGGACAATTCCTTAATTATGGGATGTCGCACATACCGCCCTCCGTCTTCTGGTTCATAGGAACAGGGGCGGTCCTAGAGGTGATTTCGGGTTTCGTGGCCTTGCTGATAAGCGTATTCAGTTTCCGTTACGCCAAGATGGCCCGCGACGCGAGGTATAACGCTCTGGGTTATTCCTTTATGCTTTTGTTCCTGGGATTCCTTGCCGAGGCCATAACCCTTGCCGCCATCGTCTTCCAGGGTCCAACGTCATTGATTGAGCTGTCCAGGATGCTTTTCGTGGGCCACGCTGCCCACGTTCTATTGTCGGTTTCCGGACTCCTCGTGATGGCGATTTGGGCATTGAAGATAACCGACCATTTGCATCGCGCGCTGGTCTCTTCTTTGGTCATAATGCTCGCTATTCTCGGGATGTACAACGAGAACATCCTCTCGATGGTATCTGGGTTGCTGCTGGTATTCGTATGCGTGCGGTTCTACATCAACGCGAAGGAGCACAACACCAAGGGAGCGTGGGAAGTGCTGCTGGCGTTCGTTCTCATAGCGTTTTCCGAGATTGCCTTCCTATTGTCACCCATGGATCCACAGTGGTACATAGGAGGACACGTGACCCACGTGATGGGTTTCCTCATCCTGCTCCTAGTGCTGATCCAGGTGATACGTAAATGACCAAGAGAAGCCACCTCGAGATCGTGCACGACATAATGGCGGCGATGCGCGACAAGAAAGTGCCCATTGTGCCGACGCACCTTCTTTACAAGTCCAACCTCAGCCACGACCGGCTGAAGATATACCTGGATGAGCTTAAGGTGAAGGGATTCCTGGAAGAAACCCAGGATAAGCACGGCAAGAAGAGATATCAGCTGACGGAAGCGGGCTACAAATTCCTCGAGCATTTCAAGCAGCTCCGCGAGTTCACGGAGAGCTTCGGATTCTGATCGGGAAGGAGCCGCGAAAGCCCAGCAATTCCCTTTCAAGGGACTGCAGATCATCCCTGGCCGTCAACAAATCGTCGCAGAACTCCAGATAGTGTTCCGTGGTGATCTTGCCGACAATCTTGTACGTGACACAACTGCTATGGTAAAAACCGCCAATAGGCTTGTTTCGAAGTGACCCTGGTTCGTTGGCAACCTGGGGCTTGCACGCGCACGTGTCCGAAGCCATGGCAAGGCGCTGCGCGAGAAGGAAAAGAGATTCCGCGTGTATAGGAGTCGAGCCCATTTCGCACTTGTCCGAATGGTCGAAAACCGCGGCGTAGCACTCTAAAGCCCTGTTTTCCAGATTAGGAGCGTTCCTTAGCAGTATCAGGGCAGGGAACACATAGACGGAATGATATCGCATTCCGTGACTTTTTGGCAACCTGTTTAAAAAGTTGATGTCAGCGGTGCTTTTGGTCGTGGTGGCCCATGGACGCATTGGTAAAGTGCAGCCTGGCGTATATCAGTCGCCCGAGCTGTTGGAAGAAACGGGTTATCCTTCCCAACACAGGCATCTCGCGGCCGAAGAGCTCTATCTCTCGCAGGATGCGGACTTCTCTCACAACTCTCGCTTCCCTGGCGACCAACTCGGTCTCTCTCACGAGCAACGCTTCGTGCGTCAGCTTCTGCCCGCCAGTTATTATCTCGCCGATGCCTGCTACTTCAGTGAAGAATCTCATCAAGTGATAGAACGGGAACACCGCGATTATCTCCACCCAGTAGAGCTTGACGAAGCGCGATACCGCGACGGTATGGGTGTACTTGAAGACCAGGTCGAGGATGAAGAATACGATTATGAAAGTGTCGATGAACTCCACGGTTGTGTAATACTCGTGAAGATCCATCGTGAACTCCGCGATGAGCAACAACGCGAGAAGAACCATCACGTAAGGCGTGGCGTTCACTATGAACCGCTCGGTAGAGTGGAGAACCTTATCCAGCCATCCGCCTTTCTTCACTTTACCCATATGGTGGTCTTCCCTTTCTGTATCTTTGTTATCCTATGGATCGGTATGAACAATTCCCTTCCTTTTTGCTCGACTATTACGTGGTTGCGCTCGACTTTCTTCACCTTGCGAGCGGGCACCTTATGGTGTTTCTTGGTGAGTTCATCGAAATAGAAGATATTGTGTTTCACCCCGCGGCTCGAATCGTGCAGGGCATTGGTCAGCGCGTTAAGCAGCCGAGATGCTTTGGCTCCTATCACGTCGAACTCGCGGTACACCCAGCCAGTCAACGTGAGTATGGCGAGGCCGAGGAAGAGCGACACCCAGGGGTTGTCCAGTATCGGGATCTCCAGTGATCCCTCCCAGATGCCTCTCCAGAAAAGGATGACTCCGGTCGCGTAGGCCAGGCTCATCAGGAATTGCCTGTCCTGCTCCTTCAAGGCCATACCCGGATCGCCTCCTTTGCGTTCGCCTCTTCCAACGCGTACAAAACCTTCTCGTGGTTGTCCGCGTAGATTGTCATCAAAGGCGTGCCGCGGACGACTTTCCTGCCTTTGTGCACGTGCATCATTATTCCCGCACCCTTGTCCAGCGGAGCGCCAGCCAGCCGGGCTATCTTCGCGATTGCGATGTTGTCTATGGCGCGTACCACTCCGTTGCGTTTCGCGGTTATGATCTTCTTGTGCGAGCCGATTCTTATGGACGCGGCGTTGACAATTGTTCCATCCTGCGCATGTATGATATTGAGCATCGCCTCGTAGGCCTTGCCGGACTTCAGTATCTTCTCGGCTTCTGCACTGCCCTTGCCTTTTGCGGATTTGCCGGTGAACTCGAGGAGCCGTCCTGCCATCATCACGCTTTTCTCAATCAGATCATTTGGTCCGCGGCTGTCGTTCTGCAATACCCAAAGACAATCACGAGCCTCAAGAGCAGGGCCTATTCCATTACCTATCGGCTGTGATCCATCCGTAGTCATGACGTCTATCTTGATGCCGAGCACCTTCGCCAACTTCTCGAAATGGCCCTTGAGAGGGATGGCCGCCTTTCTGCTCGGAACTTTCGCCCCGTGGCCTACAGGTATATCCATCAGCAAGTGTGTCGCTCCGACGCTGTATTTCTTCGCCATTATCGAAGCGAGCATCTGTCCCTCGGCATCTATGCTGAGCGGGTGCTCGATACGGATAATCTTGTCGTCGCTGGGAGCGAGGTTTATCGATCCGCCCCAGGTTATGAAACCGCCGACTTTCTTCAGCGCGCCCTCCAGCCTTTTCTTGCTGAGGGAAACGCTGGCCAGCACTTCCATGGTGTCCGCGGTCCCAGAAGGGGACGTTATCGCGCGCGAAGCTGTTTTCGGAACGCACAATCCCGCCGCGACAAGTATAGGCACGACTATCATCGTGGTTCGATTGCCCGGCACGCCGCCTATGCAATGCAAGTCAGCCACGACGCTTTCGCCCGGGTTTATCCGTTCGCCGGTCTCTGCCATGGCCTTTGTCAGGTTGACCGTCTCGTGCGTCGACATTCCGCGCATGTAGTTCGCGGCCACATAGCTCGCGAGTTCTATTGCGCTCAACCTGTTTTCGACTATGTCCTCGATTATCTTGTAGATCTCGTTTCGCCTGAGCTCTTTGCCGTCCATCTTCTTGCGGATGTAGCTGACGGACATGGGCTTCTGGCCCAAGGTTATCTCGATTCTATCGCCGTTCTTCGCGTCCAAGGCGTCGAGCACTTCCTCGAACAGCCCTATCTGGCCTCGTGGGACCGCTTTCTCGCTCTCCGCGACGTCGAGTACCGCGACGGTCCTTCGTTTTCCCTTGCGCACTATTATGCGGTCCTCGTGGTGCAAATCAAGCGACATGGCGTCTTTCTCGTTCAGAATCGCGATGCGAGTGCCGCCTGTGGCGATGTCCATATCCTTTACTTTGAGCCTCATCTATACCTCTTTTCCTGGGTGTAGATACTCAACGCGCTCTGCAGCAACGCGATGGCCAAAGGACCTATGAGGAATCCCAATAATCCGAAAATCGCTATTCCGCCCAAAGCGCCTATCATCACGAGAACAGGATGCATTCCTGACCTGTCGCCGATTATGTACGGCTTGAGGAAGGTGTCTATGCTGCTCAGCACCAGCACTGAGAAGATGAGCAAGGCCAGGCCAGCGTAGACCTCTCCTGCCGAGCCTGTCGCAATTCCTCCAAGAATCATGTACGCAGTTATCGGAACGTAGACCAACGCCGCGCCCACTCCTGGTATGAACGCGAGTATTGCCACCAACAATCCCCAAAGCACCGGGGACGCCACTCCAGCAAGCCAGAACGCGATCGTCGCCAGCACTCCCTGGGCGGCGCCGACCACTATCGAGCCATATACCACGCCATAGGTCACATCCTCGATGCGCTTTACTATGTGATCCTGGTTTTTTGCGCTGACCGGCAGCAGTTTCTTCAGGAAAAGCACGAAACGTTTTCCGTCGCGCAACAGGAAGAAAGTCGTGAATATCATTATCAAAAGATTGACTATCAAAGCAGGTAGTTGCGCCACCGCGTTTGTGACTTTATCAACGACAAAATCCGTGGCCTTGCCCAGTCCGGGCGTTATGTACGCTTTCGTGAAATCAGAACTCAGCGCGTCTCCGACGTAATTCAACGTGTCGCAGACAACGCCTTCCTGGCAGGACCCTTCGATTATTTGTCCTGTCTGAAGGACCTGCAAAGCCCTCACATATACGAACCTTGCCTCGCTTGTGGCTGCCGTTCCGATGATAACGACCGGAACCACCAGCACGATCACTATCAATACCGTCACTATAGATGCCGCGATGTTTGGGCTGGCCAGCCTCAGGAAACGCCTGTATAACGGGTAGAACATGTATGCCAACACCGCCGCGCCAAGGATGCCTGTTATGAACGGCGAGACCACCACGTAGGCGAGCACTATCACCGCGAGCAACAAGACCAGAAACACCGGCCAACTACCGCCTCTTTTCATATTGTCCCCCCAGCGCTTGACGTTTATAAATATAGCGTCGGTTGTTCCACAACGCTTTTGAATCAGGCCAAGACAGGACCGCCAATGACGATAAATGAGATGTTCGAAGAGGCCAAATCGATCTCCAGAGAGATGGACGAACAAGGACCGACTCCTTTGCTCGTGAACAGGCTGCGACCGCTCAAGGTAAGCACATCGCCGCCTGTCGCGTATGTCGCCTGGAGAGCTCTGCACAAGCACGCCAACGATACGAAGCCGCCGAATT
>CAYSVV010000037.1:0-6189 GCA_964434695.1 uncultured Methanosarcinales archaeon | reverse complement strand
CCCGAGAAGATCAAGAGCAAGGAATGGATAGACTAGTTCCAGGATCAAGACCTGGACTTGGTGATGAAATAAGAAGCGAGTCCTGACAACCCCACTATAGTATGCAGCACGGTGTCCAAGAAGTTGAACGCGTCCAGGCCACCAAGATCGGGATATACCCATCCTGCCAAAGCCACGCAAGTGAAGAACGCGCCATTCACTAGGCAGAATTTCAGCCAGAAGGTTTTCCTGCTCCAGCCGTACGCCACCACCAATACTCCGATGGCCACGTGGAGAATCTTGTGAAAAGTCTCGTGCGTGAAGCCGTTTCGCATATAATCAGTAACAAGCGTCACCGCTACCAGGAGAAATAAGATACCTATAACGCGGGTGTACCACTTGCTGACGTTCATACGGGCCTAGGAGGATTTGAACCCCCGACATCCTGCTTAGAAGGCAGGCGCTCTATCCAGGCTGAGCTATAGGCCCATGCTCGATGACTGCGCCAACCGGTTTATAATTATTCGCCCGCCGCAAATGATTTAAGCGCGTGGCACTCAACGCAAGTCATGCGCCAACAACAGCTAGTTATTGCGGTCATGGCGTTGATTGCCATCATTGCGCTTGTCATTCTCGGCGTGAATGTCTACACTCAATACCAGGAGAGCAAGAATCAGCGGCTCACTTTCGATCCGAACACCGGCGAGGCCACTGTAGAGGACATGAAAGCGTTCCTTTGCGGCGACGAGCAGCAATGGCCCTGGGAGAACATAATCTACCTGCTCTGCATAGCAGCATTAGTCGGGGTACTGATGGGTGGTTTCGTCTATTGGCTGATGGCCAGCCAGGTCGCGATGAGAGAACAATACCTTTCCAAGAGCACGGGGATAATACTCGCCGAGCTCAGGCCGGATGAAAGAATCATGGTAGAGCGCCTTGTCGAGAAGGGCGGCCAGGCTGCGCAGACCGATCTCTCGCGCATAACAGGAATGACCAAGCTAAAGGCACACCGCACTCTGGCCAAACTCGAGGAACGGGGCATAGTGACGAGAGTCAGCAAGGGGAAGACCAAGCAGGTAACGTTGGCCCGTGCCATTCTGGATTCGCTCAGCAAGTAGCAACGTTTTTAAGTCAAGGCCGCAGCCGCGACGATGACGCGGGGGAAGCCGAACCCGGTTAGGCGGCTGCCTGCAGAGCAGTTTCATGTGGGTTCAAATCCCACCCCCCGCTTTGGCGAAGATAATCTTACATCTGGAGAATGGAGAGCTGGAGCACACCTACTTCGCGGAGGGCGACAAGGACGTCCAGACCGCCCACGGCTTCGTGCCCAAATCAGAGCTGGAAAAGCCAGACGGCAGCGTTGTGAAGTCGAACAGCGGCAAGGAATTCATTGTTTTCGAGGCGGGTTTCGCCGACCGTTTCCAAAGGTTCAAGCGCGGCCCCCAGAGTGTCATCCACAAGGACATCGGGATGATCATCGCCACCACCGGCCTGGGTCCGGAAAGCGAGGTGCTCGACGCCGGTGCTGGCAGCGGCTGGCTTGCCCTAGGAATGGCCCGCGTCTGCAAGCGAGTCACGACCTATGAGAAACGAGAGGAGTTCCTGGCCACGATAAAGTCGAACATCGCGCTTTCGAAGTTGACAAACATCACTCTGAAACACGCTGACATCGGCGAGGGAGTGGAAGGCAAGGACTACGACCTTGTCACCCTCGATATGCCTGAACCGGCAGTTGTCCTGGACAAGGTTACGCCTGCCCTGAAACTCGGCGGATGGATAGTATGCTATCTGCCGACGATTCCTCAGGTCATGGAAACAATCGAGGCGCTCAAAAACAAGGGATACATCATAATCAAGAGCATCGAGTTGATGGAACGCCCCTGGCACGTCGACGGCAGGAAAGTGCGCCCATCATCCAATGCCATAGGTCACACTGCGTTCCTTGTTTTCGGCAGGCGCATAAGATAATCAGAGCTTTTTTGCCTCGAATGAGTATTTCCCATTCTCATCCTGCAGCGTGCTGTAGGTAAGTGGCGCTTTCCCGCTGACAAGGTTGCGTATGAACCAGAAATCGCTGGGTATCACTTGGCTTTCGTCCAATGATTTTATGTCGAACCAGCCGATCTCGCCCTCCGAACCGGAGTTCAAACCACCGTCGATCGGCTTGACCTTGCAGACAAAAAGCAGGAAGCTGTGCTTTACGACATCCCCTTCCTTGACGTGTTCCTGGCACACGCCGCAGAACCTTTCGAAAGCGCAGTTCAGCCCAGTCTCCTCGATTGCTTCGCGGATAGCGGCTTGCTCTATGCTTTCGTCGTGCGTGAGTTTTCCGCCCGGCAGCCCCCATAGTCCCTGGAACGGCCGCTTTGCCCTTTTGAGAAGCAATATCTGGTCGTCCTTCACTATCGCGGTCAGCACCACAGCCAACGGCGGCACTTCCTTGCCCGTCAAGTGCGCCATCGTGGGTATGAGCTTCTGTCCGGCGACGGTCAGCCTGTATTCGTCATCCTGCTTGGAGAGAATACCTTCCTCCTGCAATTGTTTCAGGAAGTATACCAGGTGGTTGCTCCTTAGCCCGGTGTGTTTCTCCATGGCCGAGAAAGATAGGCAGTGGTGCGTGGCGAAAAGCGTGACTATCTTCTCGCGCTCCTCCTTGCTCAGAACGACTGCTGGGTTCTTGTCCATAGCCATGGGTTCCTGCCAGGGTATAAAACCGTTCCCTCAAGAATAATTGACCTGCAAAAACCATTAATAATAGGGAGACAAGAGCTACACCATGGAAATTGATGATTGGTGCGAAAAGGCAGAGAATATCAGGGTTGCCCTTGGTGAAGAATACTGGAAGATGAACATTGGCGTTGCCTACAGCAAGGAACTCATCGCCGAGCTCGAGAAGAAGAACGGCGCGCACGCGCGGGTTTTCCTCGAGAATTTCAAGGAGCCGTTCTCTCTATTGCTGGACGCGACCGAAAGCGTGGCCAGCGAACGCACCTATGACCTTTACATGAAGATGCACGATATCAGGAAGACCGAACTCGCTTCTTCAAAGCACAAGTTCGCGGGCAAGCCCGTAACCTGGAGCACCTGGCGGCAATGGGCCAGCAAGGCCTCTGACTCCGCGCGCAAGGAGGTCTACGACGAGTTCATCGAGTTGGCCCCGAAGGTGCTTTTGCCCACGATAAAAGAGAGGTTCGAGAAGATTCTCGAAGTATACAAGGAACACGGCCTCGACCCGTTGGATGCCTACTGCAAGGATCATCGCATGTCGCTCTCTTCGCTGAAATCTTTCCTGACTCACTTGAGAGACGGCGTCCGGCACGAGTTCGAGCGGCAATGGCCGCATTATAGCGAGGAGATACTACAGCGCAAGCCGGAGTACTGGGATGATTTCTATTTCATGCGGAATGCCATCTGGCACAAGCTGCCCGACGTCAAGGTCGACCCGATAGCGAGTATATTGAACACGGCCAAAGAGCTTGGTTTCGACCCTTCAAAGATAGTGATTGACAAGGAGGACCGGCCTGACAAATACGCGTCGCCCTTCTGCTCGTTCGTGAAGATACCGACTGACGTGCGCATAAGCTTCAAGCCCGAGAACCCGATAAACGACCTGAACAGTGTCTTCCACGAGTTCGGTCACGCGCTCCACGCCAGCAGCATGGACCCGAAAAAGCCCTACTGGACGAAGTACGTCACGAGCAACGGGCTCAACGAGACGTTCAGCACGCTTTTCGAGGATCTCATCCATGACAAGGCTTTCCTGCGCAACAAGCTCGGCATCTCAGATAAGGACGCGGACGAGATAATCAAGAGGATTCGTTTCACGCGGCTCTACGCCGTGGCGTTCTACTGCGCGAACTCCCTGTTCCGCGTCGAGACTTGGGAGAAGAAGATACCTATAGACGAGTGGGATTCCCACTACGCGCGGCACGTCAAGGAGTGCATGGGCATCGACGTGCCCGGCCAGTACTGGCAACTGCACCACATCCTGCCCGAATCGGTGATGTACGTGCCGAGCTATCTATTGGCGGAAGTTCGCGCGGCAGAGATCGCTAAGCACGCCGCCGAGGACTTCGGCAAGCACTGGTGGCAGGAGCCCGCCTCAGGGATATACATCCTCGGGCTGATGCAACCCGGAGCTGACAGCGAGGCAGGGACTTTCGAGGACATCTCGCCCAAAGTATTTGTCGAGGAACTCACGCGGCGTTGAGCAACGCTTTTAAGCATCGGTCGCATTTCGAATAGCATGGCAGACGGCATCCTTGACCCGCTTTGGCAAAGCCCGTTGTACCTATTGGGCGCGATTCCTGGCTTGATTCTAGTCATTCCCTGGCTCTCTCCTGTGATGCGCATAGGCCTTGATGGATTGGTCTTCCTGTTCACGGCCGCCCTGGTGACGGGGATGCTGCTCAGAAAAGGGATTGCCTATGACTGGGACGGCACGTTCACCGTGGCAGGTGGCACCGCCCTGCTGCTCGTGACCATAGGAACAATAGTCACCGTTGTCGTGTTCGGCGTTTCCCCGCTGATCGCCCTGGCCAACCAAACCCTGATTTCGGTGGCCAGGTTCGCCATGATTGTCGTGGGGATAAGGGCGTTCTACGGCATAACCAGTACCGCCCCGTTAGAGCCTCAATTGTAATAGAAATTGCCTTCCGCTTTCTGTTCGCGGTCGTTGACGCTGTCTTCCTTGTTGACGCGCGGCCGCCTGCTTTCAGGGTCGCGGCGGAAGGTTATGCCTATCTCCTTCAGGAAACGGTTCATGCCTTCCTGCATCGCGAAAGGTCCGTGGGCTTCGCCCTTGACTCCGGGCTCGCCATCGAATACCAGCATCCTGTCCGATATGTAATCGAGGAACATTATGTCATGATCCACAACAAGCACCGTCGTTTCTCTCTGGTTTGCGAAATCACGTATCACCTTGCTGACTATGAGCCTTTGCTCGACGTCCAGGAAAGCGCTCGGCTCGTCAAGCAGGTAAAGATCTGCGTCCTGTGACAATGTCTTGACTATGGCCACGCGCTGTAGCTCGCCACCACTCAGGGTGTTCAACGGCTTCATCATCAACGGATGTATGTCCAGCGGCCTCATCAACAATGCCTCGTATTTCTTGGCCTTGTCCCCCAGCGCAGTCATGACCAGCGTTTCTCCGTCGCCTTCCAAATACTGCGGTTTGTAGGCAACCTTGAGTTTCTCGTCCTTTTTGCCGCTGTCTGGCTTTATCTCGCCCGCCAATATCTTGACGAAAGTGGTCTTTCCTATACCGTTCTCACCCACGACGCCAACAACTTCGTTCTTGTAGAGCGTTCCGCCGTGAGCATCGAGCGTGAACCTGCCTAAATTCTTGGTTATGCCCTCCCAGGAAGTCAAAGGAATCGCCCTGTGTGTCTCCTGTGGCGGCTTGGTGACGAACTCGACCGCGTGATCGCGGAAACGCATATTCTCGTCCTTCAGCCACCCTTCCAAGTAGCTGTTCATACCTGTGCGGGCCGTCTTGGGCTGCGAGACTATTCCGTAGGCGCCCTCCTTTCCGAAGACAATGTGCAACAGTTCGCACATCGCGTCGAGGATTATTAGATCGTGCTCGACCGCCATCACCGCGCGCTTCTCGTTTGGGAATTCTCTAACGAAACGCGCCACGTTCAGGCGTTGTTTGATGTCCAGGTAACTCGTGGGCTCGTCGATCAGGAAAAGGTTGGCGTCTTTCAGCAAGGACGCCGCTACGGCCACCCTTTGCATCTCGCCGCCGCTCAACGTGGAGATATCGGATTCCATCAAGCCATCGATTTTCAATGAAGCCGCGACGGACGCTAGTTCACCGCGCTCGTCGGCCTTTGACAAGATGTCCTTGACTTTCCCCTTGGCCACCTTGGCCATGACATCCACCTGTTGTGGCTTGTAGGAGACCTTGATCTCGTTGTTGCGGAGCTGCTCGAAGAACTGCTGCGAAGCGCCTCCCTTGAAATATTTCAAAAGCTCATCGTATGACTTCTCGCTGTCAGTGCCGAGATTTGGCTTGAGCATGCCAGCGAATATCTTGAATGCCGTGGATTTTCCTATGCCGTTCCTTCCGAGGACACCCATCACCTTGCCGAACATCGGTTGGGGCAGGTTGTAGAGGTGGAAACCATTATGGCCGTACTGGTGCACCGGGCTCTTTGCCAGCTCTTCCGGCAGGTTCGTGATGTAGATCGCATCGAAAGGGCACTT
>CAYSVV010000036.1:0-6351 GCA_964434695.1 uncultured Methanosarcinales archaeon | reverse complement strand
TCGACTTCTTCGTCTTTCACACGTACCACCTCAGGATCTTAATCGCGTAATGTAGTATGAAGCTCACGACCAGTAGGAACACCACCGGAATAACAACTGTTTGGTAGGCGAACAGGGCCTTTGCCTCGTGGGTGTGCCTTCTCATCCAGCTGTCCGCGCTCATGGCGAGCAGGAAAACAAGGCTTCCCAGAACTATTCCGAGCATGAACCGGTCTATTCCGAAGAGAGTGTTGCCGGCAAGTCCGATTATCCCGTAAGGGTACAAAGGCAGCACGAACAATCCGTACATTGCCACCGCGATTATCGGGCCGCGGAAAGGAAAGCGTATGTGTCTCCGGGTCATCCAGTCTATCAGCCAGACCGTGCTGCTGACTATCAGCCCGCCATACCAGAGTCCTGTCACGGAGTCGTCGATACCCCAGGCGCGCAACACCCCGGTGCCCGCTGCCACGAAGACAGTGCATATGGGGCAGACCGCGAGAACGGACGGCATTGCCATTATGGCGGCCAGCACAGGAGCTAGTCTTTTGAACTTCACTCGGTCACCCCTGTCAATTCCATCAGATATTTCCTCGCGGGGGCGTCGCCCATTATGCATTTCCCTTTGTGATACGTGAACGGCACTCCTAATTGGCCGGAAAGTTCGCATTCCTTTGCCTTCTCCTGCATCATAGCGAGGTTGGCGGCGTTGTTCCATACCTCTCTCCGCTCAACTGTGACCAGGTCAAAGACGCCTTTCTCTTCCATCCAGGCCTCTAGATCCTTGCAGTGCGGGCATTCTTCGCCATAGAACAATATGACCGGATCGGTTGCGACCTCGGACACTATGCAGTCCTTGTCGATGTAAGCAAGGGGCAGGTTCCTGTCCACCCCGCAACTCTTGAGCACTTCACGCAGAAGAATCACGTTTGCAGGATCGGTTGCCACGTCCCTTTTCACGACCGGAACATCAATGGAGTTCCCATCCAGGAAATCATTCACTGATTGGCAGCTCTCGCAGGCCGAGTCCCAGAACACCGTTGCGGGCGGCACGAAACGGGTGTCGATGGCCGCCAACGCAGCTATCACTAAGACGCTGATGGCAAGGAAACCCCATATCGCTCTTTTCAGCATAATGCGCCGCACCCGAAATGTCCTATATAAGGCTTACCAACCTCAGACGCACTCCTTCTTCAGCACCGCTTTCTCAAGGGAAAGCCCTCTTGCGCCATATGCCAACAGCATCAAGAATGCCACCAGGAACACCAGCGATAATTCTCCGCCGTTGGAGTACGGGCTCCATCCCTTAGGGATGTGCGCCATTATCTGCGCGGCTATCATTATCACTATTCCGCCCGCGGCAGCCACCCTGACCAGCACTCCTGCGGCTATGCCGAGCCCGACAAGCAACTCACCTATGCCAACCCACCACATCAGGCCGAAAGTCGCCGCTCCCGAGCCGAAAGCACCGAGCTTCATCAAGCCGTGGACCGAGAACAGCAGACCCAGCGCCACCCTTGCCACTCCGAAGAGCATGTCCTTCCAATCCGCGCGCGAATTACAAACTTTGCATTCCATATCAATGCCTCCTTAACACCGATTAACTATTGTTAAGAGTTTAATAGCTTTATGCAGAATAGGAGAAGCAAAAGAACGCCGGCGCCCGGACGAACGAAAACCGATGTTTTCGAGCCCGAGCGCCGGCTACACTTCGTTACGCCGGCGCCCGGATTTGAACCGGGAAATCCTTGCGGAAACAAGCTAACTGGCACTGTCCTGTTTTTTCCAGGCTTACGCTGACGCACCCGAAGGAGCCATCATTTGCGCAGTACCAAGTTGTGCCACGCCGGCAGGAGTGGAACGAGTGACGACGTGGCGACCAAAAAGCTTTGCTTTTTGTGTATGCCACGCCGGCAATTAGCGGCAATAAGCGCTGCTTATCACCACGCTGGCGGTGGGGGGATTTGAACCCCCGAACCTTCGGGTTATGAATCCGACGCTCTAACCAAACTGAGCTACACCGCCGCGGGTATCTGGGAAAGTCCTTTGTTTAAAAGCGTTGTCAGGATTTGAGCATTGCCGAGGCCGCCGCGGATATCCTCTTGAAGTCCCCTTCGGCCATGTCCTTGCCCTTCCAGAGCGCGAGACCGTCGTCCTTTCGACGAGGAATGACGTGCACGTGCGCGTGCATAACCACTTGCCCTGCCGCGGGCAGGTTGTTCATCGCCAGGTTGAGCCCATCTGACTCGGTGACCCTCAAAAGAACGGGCGAGACTTTTTTCACCGTTCGCATTATGTCGCACATGTCATCCGCGGGCGTGTCGAATAGGTCCGCGTGGTGGTTCTTGTGGACGACCAGAGAATGCCCTGGGTTGACCTGCTTCATGTCCATGAAGCAAAGCGTGTTCTCATCCTCGTATATTTTGTGGCAGGGCACTTCACCTTTGACGATTCTGCAGAATACGCAATCGTTCATTGCGGCTCCACGTAGTCCCCGTTCTCGTCCTCATAGGGAACGCTTGGCTCATTCCTAGCTTCCGGCTCGTTCTGGACTTCCTGCTCCGGAACTTCCTGGGGAGCTTCGGGCTCGTTATCGAAATTGTCGATATAGGGGAGGAGCTCCTTGAGGTCGTGCACCTTTGGCGAGAATTCGCGCCGGTCGCGCCGGTCTATCAAGACTCCGCGGACTCCGGCGAGCTTCGCTCCCAGTATGTCCGTCTCCATGCTGTCTCCGACAACCATGGCCTCGGACTTGTCGATACCTAGCTGTTCCAGGACGCCGTTTATCATAGTCGGATCGGTCTTGAGTTTACCCAGGTCGCAGCTCAACGAAACCGCGTCGAAGTTCTCGCGCATCTTGTACTTGTCCATCACAAAGTCTACGCTGAAGTTGTCCGTGTTGCTGATCAGCGCTATCTTGATGCCCTTGGCGCGTATCGCCGCGAGCACTTCTTCGGTTTCATCATAGGGCTTCGCGAGCAGCTTGTTCTTGTTCCACAAACCCACAAGCTTCTCGACGGCTACGCGCGGCGCGCGAATGTTGAACCTGTCGAAAGCCGCGGTGAATCCCTCTTCCTGGGATTCCCATCTCTTTGTGAAGAACGCGTCCTCGAACGGCCCTATCCATTCCCGGAATGGCCGGCGCACTCTCATTATCCTGTGAGCCTCACGCGCAGGAGACTGTGTTCCGTTCTCGACTAGTGTGCCCCAAAAGTCGAACAACACCAATTTTACTGGCATTTTTCTTCCCCCTTGCGAGGTCTTCCCCGCACTGGACTGGCGGGGATTTGAACCCCGAGCCTCCCCGCTGCCAGCGGGGCGTTATACCAGGTTTAACTACCAGCCCGTTGGAGTCAGCGGGATTTGAACCCGCGGCCTCGTCGTTGCGAACGACGCGCTCTACCGCTGAGCTATGACCCCGCAACATCTGATGCCACGCTGCGCCGTTTAAAAACGTATCGTTGCTCCAAGTCCATAATGTTATTATTGTTCTGCCCGAAGCCCATTGCCAGGGTGATAGGAGTCAGGTCATGGCAACGAATTGGAATGAAATTGGTAAGCAAATATTCAAGTTCTACGACAAGGAATCCATAGCCATCGCCGAGCACGTCCTGCAGTTCGAGCAGAGAATGGCGCACGACCCTGCTAAGGCAATACCTGATTTTCGACGCGTCCTGGAGACAGCGCTGGATGACATCTACGACCCGCCTGACCAGAGAAAAATCCCTTTCTCACTGATGGGCGGCCCGCACGAGGCAGCACCTCTCGCGATGATAAACGCAGTTGGCACGGTGTACCCGTTCCTTGAGCGCAGACAGAAAGACGCCGCTTTGTCTCAGGTGCTGGGTTTCCTGGACGGCCAGAACTATTTCTACGTCCAGTCACTTTACACCTGTAGTGTCCGCGACCCTGCGTTGCTTTCTGACATAGTTGTGGCGAGACGGCTTTACTGGCCTGGCTATGATGAAAATACTGTCCGTTGGCAATATCATACCGAAAGCCCGGCAAAATCCCCGAAGGACGCCCAGAGCTATTACGAAATCCACGAGGCAGTGCTGGATGGGAACGGCCTATTCAGGAAAGGCACGGTGGCCAGTGATTTCATCGCCGCTTGCGCGCTTCTGGACAAGCGCACCAACCCATTTTCCAAAGAATACGCCGAGGCAGCACATCCCGGTTTCCTGCGCAGGACTGCGAACGGCGCGACTGCCCGATATCTCTCTTTCACGACGCCGAATGAGAGGGACCACAACAGGGCCAGCCTCAAGCGGGATTTCCCGGAGTCTACGCACCGAATGATTGATGAGGCCGAGAGGGCAGTTGATTGGGTCAAGGACGAGCGGATATGCTGGAACAATTACCAGTCCCTTGATCAAAGACTCAGGGAAGAGAAAGAACAGAGCAGATAGTTCTGTAACCTAGTTTGGCAAGCATTAAAAGCGCCATCTCTGAAAACAGCTCCAGACCTTCACGAAAGGTTTAAAAAGAAACCCTTACAGAGTAGTAACAGGAGCGAATATGCTAGAGATACTTGTTTCGAGCCCGAATTGGTTCCACGGATTCGATGTCGCGCTGGAAGCGATCAGCATGCTGATTGCGGCAGGCATCTTCTACGCAGGCATTCTCGCCTGGCGTTTCACCAAAGAACGCAAGTTCCTCTATTTCGGCGGTGCATTCGGGCTGATAGCCGCCAGCTTCGCCGGCCGGCTTTTCGCGGCCGCGACGATCGCCCTCGGCCCTGAAGGAGAAGGCATCGTGGCTCCGGTCCTGGACTCAATTGGCGTCGGCTGGCGCGCGTTCTCACTTGGAAGATTGGTTTACATATGGCTGATGCTCGCCGCATACTCAGGGTTGCTCGGATTGGCGTTGCACTGGCACCGCAAGAGGGAGTACATCACGATCCTCGGCCTGGTGACCGTGATCGCGGCCACCAGCGTCCTGGAGGCCTGGCCGTTTTACCTCGCCTCGTTGATACTCACCTTCGCCATAGCTTTGCAGAATTACCTGAACTACGCTAAGAACCATGTACCAACGCAACTCGCAAGCGCGATGGCCTTCGCCTTGCTCTCGCTCGAGCCGTTGCTATACCTTCTCGCGCCGGGCGACAGTCTGCTGATAGCCGCGGCCTACGTGGCAAGACTCGTCGCGTTCATAATGATGTTCGGAATACTCAGGAGGGTGCTTAGTCATGAGCCAACGACGCAACCAGCTTGAGATAATCTACGACATCCTCCAGGCTGTCATGGACAAGGGCGGGATGATCAAGCCCACGCACCTTCTCTACAAGTCGAACCTTTCCCACGCCAGGATGAAGGAGTACATCCAACAGCTGGGCGAGAAAGGCATGCTCGTCAGTTGCGAACAGGACGGAAGGCACAAGTTCCGCATCACAGATCAGGGCCTTCGTTTTGTCGCTGATTATAAGAAGGTAAGAGAACTAACCAATGCCTTCGGATTGTAAATCGCCATGGAATCCATAATCACGAAGGATATGACTGTCCGCGATATCGTGGAGAAACATCCAGAATCCATTCCAATAATGCTTTCCTACGGACTGCACTGTGTCGGTTGCCACGCCGCAGGTTCAGAGAGTCTCGAGCAGGGTTGCCATAGCCACGGTATGGCTTCGGACGACATAGACTGCCTTGTCAAGGACATGAACGACGCCATAGCGGACGCCGATGAGGCCCCTTTGAAACTCGACCCGTTGGCTGCTTCGAAAATCAAAGAAGCAATGATACTTGAGAACAAGAAAGTGCTCCGCGTGAAGGCCACTCTGGGCGGCAACAAGGGCATCGAGTACGACATGTCAATGGTAGAGCAGCCTAATGATGACGATGTAGTCATAATGAGCGAGGGAATCACCATGGCCATCGATGACGAGTCGCTTTCAATAGTGCGCGGGTCAATCATACGTTTCGTTGAGAAGGAGGGTGGCGGCTTCGTTTTCGGACCGCGATGAAAATGGACGTGCTTCGATCAGCTTCAGATTTATTGACGGAACAATGGAGAGAGTTGGCAATCGTCTCCAAGCGCGCAGGCCTATGTTACGATTCCTACCACTGGTTTTGTCACAGGGGCCGAGACTTTCTATTGCAGGCGCTGGCTCTGGCCGATAATTTGAACGCAGGCAGGGAACTGCCCGCCCTGGATTCAAACCATTGGTACGGTGTCGAGCACCAGCTCTTTGATGATCCTCGCGCGCAAAATGAACGCCTGGGAAATTTCGCCACGTTCTATCCTAGGACGAACGCCACCATCATCCTGTCCGGAGCAAGGCACATCGAAAGAGCGATTTGCCCCACAATAGACTATGTCATCCAGGTCGCCAAGGATTTGATTTATGTTGAGCAGTGCGGCACGGGTCAACGC
>CAYSVV010000035.1:0-6359 GCA_964434695.1 uncultured Methanosarcinales archaeon | reverse complement strand
GCCGGAACGAAAAGCCCGCCGATGTTTTCCCTGCTCCAGTCAGCGAATGGCTTCTTCTCTTTTGTTTCGGTGCCAGTCACGAACCATATCACCGCGGCGAATATGCCCAGCATGATCAGTATGCTTTGTGTGGCAGGATCATCCAGCCAGGACATCCAGGAATAGGGAAGGAGCTCAGGATAGAGCGCCCTGGCGACTATCGCGCCGAACGCTATCATTCCAAGCAGTGCCACCCAGCTTATCCAGGCGCTGGGCACGGTGGTGCCTCCGCCGACAAGTGCCAGCACTATCAATACAGTGAGTATGATTATGAGTATCAACGCTCCGCCCGGGAGTATCTCCATCATCTTGTCTATCGGGTCGAAACCGAGCTGGTAATAGCTACCGGTGACGTGCGGCACGACGAATCCCAGCGCGACGGCCAGCGATATCACTATGTTGATTTTCTTTTCCTTGAAAATCTCTATCTTTTGCAGTATCGCGTAGATCAGCGTGAACACCAGCACGAAGGGCAATACTACATCCACGAAACCCATGCTTTCCAAGTAGCTTACCGCTGATGTTATGTCCATTTTACTTGAACATCTCCTGCAGCGTCTCCAGCGTGCTCTTCTTCGGCTTGCTGTCGTCCGCCGTGACGTACCAGACCACTATTCCCATTATGATGAGTATGATTACGACTGCCTGTAGGTTGGGGTCGTCCAGGAATGATAACCAGTTTGGCGAGCTGTATGGATAAAGCGCTCGCCATATCACTGCCACCAGCATTATCAGCGCTATCGTGCCGACAAGCGCGGTCATCTTTCCTTTTGATGCCTCGTGCTGGCCGCCGACCATTCCTATGAGGAGCAATGCCATAAGGACGATGATTGTTATCAGCACCGCTCCCGGCAGGAACGTGTTGATTATGGCAACGGGATCCATGTCTCCCGGATAGATTCCAGCGACGTGGGGTATTATGGTCAACAGTGTTATTGCCAGCGCCAGCACGCTGTTGATTTTCTTGTCTGGCTTCTTGTCCTTGTCCTGGAATATCGCTATCTTCTGCAGTATCGCGTAAAGAACCGAGAATATCAGCACGAATGGCAGTACTATGTCCGTGAGTCCCATCGAGTCAAGGTATACTATCGCGTCACGGAATGCCATCTACTTTTCCTCCTTTGCGGAAGTGCCCTTTTCTTTGGTCATGTACCATACAAAAAGAATGACTAGAAGCATCAGCCCTATGCTTGCCACTGCCGTGCTGTCCCAATTGCTGCGCAGGTAGTCCACGCTGGCATCCCACCAGGTATCGCCGTCCTCATTGGTTATGCCGGTCATGAATATGACGATGAGTCCTATCACCATTATCGCTATGAACAGGCCACGCACCCAGCCAGCCGGCAATCCTGACTTGCCCGGTTCGCCTTCCTTATAGAAGACTCCTAGCGTCATCAGCAGGAATACGCCGAGCAGCACCAGTATGATTATGTTGCTGCTGACGTGTATGAGCGTTCCAACGAGCTTGCTCGAACCCACGACAAGGAAACCGATGACGAACGCGGCCATGGCGTTTATGCTCTTGCGAGTGACCTCGTTGCCCTTGGCATCTTTTTCAGTGCCTAATACGCGTGAGCGTTCGAGCACCGCGAATACTATGGTGAATGTTAGAAGGAAGGGCAGAACCACATCATATATGCCCAAATCTTGGAAGAACTGTATCTGGTTGCCTAGTACTGATGCCATAATCGTCCTCTTTAAACATTTAAAAGTGGATGGCGCACTATATAAAAATTGTGGTGGCTTCCGTCGTGGTTGCGTTTTCGGGGTTTTCTGACCGTGCGGATTGTTTATAAGTGTGGATAATTTACCGTGTTTATGGTAGGAAATGATATTTTTCGTGGATTGTCCGTGGAGGCGAAGCTGCTGGACACCCGTCGTGAAAAGATAATGGGCAAGGCCCGGGAGGCGCTACGCCTGAGCAAGGCAGCCATAGGTGAGGTGCATGCCGGCAAGGGCGGGAAAAGCCGCGCCCTGGCCAGGTCTGCGCTGGATTTCTGCAGGAAAGAGGCGGCAGGACACCCGAGGTTGCTCGCGATAGGTGCCCTCAACGAGGCGCTCGAGGAATACGCCGAGGCCTGCTGCTTTGAGGGGCTTGTTTCCGGCAAGCTGCCTTCGCCCAAGTCCATTTCTGTCGACACAGAGTCCTACATATGTGGCCTTTGCGATGCAGTGGGGGAGCTGGTGCGCTACGCCACCCATGCGGCCATAGCCGGCGATGTCGTGACAGTCGGTCGTTGCAGGGATTCTGCTTTGCGGGTTCATGAAGGTTTGTGCATAGTTCCTTCGCACAGTTCATCGATGCGCCACAAGCTTGACGCGCTGACACGGTCTTTGGATAGACTGGATGAGCTTGCCTTGAGGTGCGAATGAAGGCATTGTTTGTCATAGCCCAGCACGACTTTCAGGATTATGAGTATTCCGAGCCGCGCAAGGTGCTTGAGGCAGCAGGCCACGAGATCCACGTCGCCTCGACTAGTGTTGGTGGCTGTGTGGGTGCTTTCGGCGACAAGGTAAACTCAGATATTACTATCGCGGATGCCGTTTCCAGATTGGCTGAATGGGACGCGGTCATATTCATAGGCGGTGCTGGGGTAGGCTCGCTCTTCGGCGACAACAACGCTCTTCAGTTGGCAAAGAACGCGTTCAAGGCCAAGAACGTCAAGGCGTTGGCCGCTATTTGCTGGGCGCCTGTGCTTTTGGCCAGGGCAGGTGTCATTGATGGTTTCAAGGTGACGGGCTGGGACGACGGCGAAGGCACACAGCTGCGCCAGCTTAAGGCAGCAGGAGCGACATTGCTTCCGCAACATGTGGTCGAAGATGGCAAGATAATAACCGCGGATGGCCCCCCTGCCGCCAAGGATTTCGGCAAGGCCATAGCCAAGCTTCTCAGATGACAGCCGCGTTCAACAATCTTTATATATGGTCATAGTCGGCTTCCAAAGCATGATGCGCTCACATACCTGCGGCCAGTTGAACAAGGATACCATCGACAAGGAAGTGGTGCTTTGTGGCTGGGTTGATACCCGCCGCGACCACGGTGGCGTCATATTCATAGACCTCAGGGATAGGCACGGCAAGACTCAGGTTGTCTTTGATCCAAAGACCAGCGCGGAATGCCATAAGTCCGCCGAACATCTCGGTAGGGAATGGGTGCTGAAAATAAGCGGCAGCGTCCGGGCGCGACCTGAAGGAATGACCAACTCAAAGATGCCTACGGGTGAAATCGAGGTGGTGGCAAAACAGCTTGAAGTGCTTTCCCGCGCTGATACTCCTCCTATAGAGATAGATGACGAAAAGCCCGCGGGCGAGGATATCCGTCTTCAATATCGCTATCTTGACCTTCGCAGGCCGGTCATGCAGAATCGCCTGATGATGAGGCACAAGGCAGCGCAGGCAGCGCGCAGTCACCTGAGCGACAACGGTTTCTGCGAGATAGAGACTCCGATGTTGGTCAAGACCACGCCCGGCGGCGCGAGAGTGTTCAAGGTTCCCAGCAGAGTGCATCCGGGCAAGCTGTTCGCTCTTCCAGAAAGTCCTCAGATGTACAAGCAGCTCCTGATGGTCTCGGGAATGGACAGGTATTTCCAGTTCGCGCGTTGCCTTAGAGACGAGGATCTCCGTGCCGACAGGCAGCCCGAGTTCACCCAGATCGACCTTGAGATGTCTTTCATAGAGGAAAGCGACATTCACAACATCATCGAGGGGCTCATCGCGAAGGTATGGAAGTCCTGCCTCGACGTCGATATTACTCTTCCTTTCCCAAAGCTCACTTGGAAGGACGCGTTGAGCAGGTTCGGTTCTGACAAGCCCGACACCCGTTTCGGTCTCGAGTTCGTCGATGTCAGCCAGATAATGGCCAAGTCAGAATTCAGCGTATTCAAATCAGTGCTCGAAAAGAATGGAATGGTGTTCTGCCTCAACGCGAAGAAGAGCGAGTTCACGCGCAAGGACATAGAAGACTTCACTGCCATAGCCAAGCAGGCTGGCCTTGGAGGTCTTGCCTGGATACGCGTTACTGACCAGGGTCTTGAAAGCAGCATCACCAAGTACATTCCCGCGCCGGTGCAGGAAGAGTTGTCCGCCGCAGTCAAGGCAGAGAAAGGCGACACTTTGTTCTTCGCAGCAGATGAGTTCGAGAAAGCCGCGCTTGGTCTTGGATCAGTGCGTCTGGAAGCTGGCCGTCGCCTGAAGCTCATACCTGAAGGAAAGTACAATTTCCTCTGGGTCGTCGACTTCCCGTTGTTCGAAAAGTCCGGCGAATCCTGGTCCGCGAGGCACCACATATTCACTCACCCCAAGGTCGAGGACATACCTCTGCTCGAGAAAGACCCGGGCGCTGTCCGTTCCAAGGCCTATGACATCGTCCTGAACGGCGTTGAGTTGGGTGGCGGAAGCATAAGAATCCACGACCGTGAGTTACAGAAGCGAACATTAGCCGTGACAGGTCTTACCATAGAGGACGCCGAGCGCAAGTTTGACTTCCTGCTTCACGCTTTCCAATATGGAGCGCCTCCCCACGGAGGCATCGCGTTGGGTTTCGACAGGCTCTGCGCGCTTCTCACCGGCATGAACGATATCCGCGAAGTCATAGCTTTCCCGCGCACCAAGAACGCGGAGAACCCGATGGACAGTTCCCCGCAGGAATGGACAACGGATTGGCTACGCGAATTGTATTTGCGCACTGACCTTCCCAAGAAACCATGAATGTAGACAAAGAGGTCATCGAGTCCGTCGCGAAGAACGCGCGGATTTCGTTGAGCGAGGAAGAGAAAGAGGCGCTGGTAAAGGACTTCAAAGAAATCCTGAGTGCCTTCAACGAGGTGGCCAAGGCCCCGGCCGCGGACGAGCCAGCGGTGCATCCTGTGCCCGTTCTCGGCGTGACGCGTGATGACCTGCCGGGCAAGTGTCTTTCCCAGAAAGAGGCCTTGTCAAACTCCCCGCACAATAAGGACGGATTCATCAAAGGCCCGAAGGTGACTTGATGGGATTCGTTGAAGACGCGCGCAAGGCACTGGAATCCACCAAGAAGATAGATTCTGAATTCCACTACATCAACACTTTCGCAGAGGAGCGGATGCTTCAAGAAGCAGAGAGCGCCGAGCGCAGGTTGGCGCAAGGCGAGGATCTTCCATTGGCAGGCATTCCAATCAGCGTTAAGGACTGCGTGTGTGTGAAGGGAGTTGAAAGCACGGCCGGCAGCGACGTGTTGCGTGGCTACAAACCTCTTTTCGATTCCACTGCTGTCGCCCGCGCGGTTGCTGCCGGAGGAATGATACTCGGAAAGACTGCCCAGGACGAGTTCGGTTTCGGCGGTTTCTCCACTAACGTCGGAAATGGTTTCCGCGTCCCCCTGAATCCCATTGACAAGTCCCGTTCCACTGGCGGAAGCTCGGGCGGCGCGGCAGGTCTCACTTCCAAGGCGGATTTTCCCCAGCTCGCGATTGCTGAGAGCACCGGAGGAAGCATAGCCTGCCCGGCCGCTTTCTGCGGTGTAGTGGGATTGTGCCCGACCTATGGTCGGGTGTCTCGTTACGGTCTCATAGATTACGCGAACTCGCTTGACAAGATAGGAACGATGGCGAAGAGCGTGAGCGACGCGGCGCTGCTTCTCAAGATCATATCTGGCCACGATCCGATGGACAGCACTTCATCTTCACAGGAAGTTCCGGACTTTTCGGTAGAAGGCGTCGGCGGCATGCGCGTCGGCATCATCAAGGAAGCTTTCGGGGAAGGCGTCGACCCTGAGATTGCGGAAAGCGTGATGGAGGGCATCGGTCGGCTGGAATCCGCTGGAGCATCCATTGTCGAGGTCTCTTTGCCGCTCGTCGCCAAGTATGGCGTGGCGACATATTATCTGATGGCGATGAGCGAGGCGAGCACGAACCTCGCGAAATATTGCGGCATGCGCTATGGCGCGAGCGAGCCGTTGAAGGGATCTTTCAACGAGTATTTCACAGACGTGCGCACCAAGCATTTCGGCCAGGAGGCCAAGCGACGTCTGATGCTCGGCACTTTCGCCAGGATGGCAGGTTATCGCGACGCGTATTATTTGAGGGCATTGCGCGTCCGTCAGACTCTTATCGATGAGTACAAGGCCGCCTTCGGGCAGGCCGATGTTTTCATCAGCCCGACAATGCCGATTGTCGCGCCGACTTTCGACGAGATAAGCAAGCTCACTCCATTGCAGAATTATATGTTGGACACGCTGACAGCAGGGCCGAACCTCGCGGGATTGCCGCACATAAGCGTTCCAGTGCGTCCTGTGAAAGGCATGCCTGTCGGTCTGCAGATAATCGGAGATCACTTTGATGAGTCCG
>CAYSVV010000034.1:0-6548 GCA_964434695.1 uncultured Methanosarcinales archaeon | reverse complement strand
CTATGACTCTTTGCTTGACATTGCCTGTCGCGGCCTTGAGTTCGAGTTCACTGACCTCTTTGGCCAAAACCAGAAGTGGTTTCTGCGCCTGCACTTTCCTCTCGAAGTACTCGTTGGGTATTGTCTCGTACACTTTCTTCGCCATTTCGTATTGGCGCTGAGCCTCAGGCAGGTTTTTCGACTTGATCGCGCTTTGGACAGAGGATACCAGGACCTGCAGCGTGGCGATTTTCTGGTCGCATTCGCGCCGCATCAGTTCCACCCTTGCCTGTAGCAGTTTCTCGTAGGAAGGCAGTGCCTTGTTCTCCAATGCCAGCTTTTCCTCGGAATAAATCAGGGGCAGTCCCTTTTTCGCGATTTCGAGTTGTTCGTGCAACGCGATCGCCTTGGATACATCTTGAGATTTCAATGCATTCTCGAGTTGGTCGAGTATCTGGTTGACGCGCTCGAGTTGCTTGTTCCAGTCCTTGCTGGCGTGTTTCTCTTCGGCTTCCACCAGCGCCTGTTGCGCCGTGGATATGGAAGGAGTGAGTATCAACCTGAGTTCGACCGCATCCTGGGATATTTTTCCGAATGCGTCTTCTGCGGCGGCGAATGCCGACGCGGCTGCTTCTAAATCACCCTGCGCAGCCAGGTCGTGGGTTCGAGTGAGAGCGTCGCGCACGTCCTGCGCAGCCTTCATCGCGGTGCTATCGCCCGCGGAAGCCTGTCCAAGATAAGCTTCGTGCAACATCCTCAATGTCTGGATTATGGTCTCGCGCTCGGAACGCATCCTCTCTGGGAAATTGTCATAGGCGTTCTTCAGCTGGTCGTAGATCTGTTTCGCGCGCTCGATGTCTCCGGCAGAAATCGCCGCCCTCGCCTGATCGATGGCGCTTTCTACAGCTCCGCCCATAGCCGAGTCCTGTTCAGCGAGCGCTGTCTTGCTTGGTTCAACTCCGCGTTTCTTGACTTTCGCCTCGACAGCCACTCCTTGCGCAGCCACCTTTTTGGGTGTTGTAAGATAAGGCTTGGTGAAAGAGTACTCTATGCTGACCAGCCCTTCCTCTTCAAGGAAGGTCGCCCAGGCTTCTACAGTGGCGACCGGAACGCGCAGCCGTGACGCTGCTTCCGCGAAAGATATGCTCTTTCTGTCACCCACCAACTCTACAAGCGCATCGACACCAGTGGTCAATGGCGAGGTATCTGACATGCCTTTCCACTCCCTCGGATAGTATATAAATGTAATGTCACAGCTCGACGAGAAAAATGACCATTTTACAATGGTGACAAGTTCAAATCATCCATTGCGGAATTATCACCTTCACCAACCCGAAAGCATCGACAGTTATCCCGATTTGATTCTTATCCCAGGTAGAATTCATAACGCGCGCAGGCAAAGGCCGGACAACGGCCTGGTCGATGTTCTCCAGCGTAATCAAGAGCGTGGTCGCGGGCGTGGCCGCTTGTCCTTGGATGAAAATCACGCTGTAGTTGCTTCCCACGACAGTCCATGGCATTTCAAAGGTGCGATTGTAGCCCGCGCCGGCCACCAGGCCATAACGTATCTCGCGCTGGATCGCATCCGCCGCGCTTTCCAAAGCATATTGCCGGTTGTCCTTAGTCAGCTCGGATTGCCTTTGTTGCAGCATCACCACGAGCCCGAAGAATATGACGAACATGAAACCCATCAGGAGTATGAACTCCATCGAGACCTGGGCTTTAGACCGAACGCAGCAGCACATACTGCTCCCCGCCTTCAGCGATCATTTCCAACCTGAACTTGCGCGCGCCCTGGCCGAGGAAGCCGCCGCTTCCATCGACGTCGAAGAAGTAGTAGGTGATTCCGCCATCGATGATCTTGCGCGCCTGTATCGGCGCCTGGGCGGCTTCAGTAGCTCCCCCTGATATCAACGAAAGTGCTCGCGCTCGCCGAGCCGCCATCCTGCATAAAGATCACCAACTCAGTGCACTCCGTGCAACCGCTCCCAGGATTATTGCGGCGTATGGTCACGTTTGATATCCTGTCCGGGACGCGCATCTCGAACGTCAGCCTTGTCGGTGGCCCGTGATGCCAGACCCTTTCCGAGGTCGCAACGATTTCGCGCACCATCTGCGCCGCCTGGGCCTGCGCTGTCTCCGCGCTATAACCAGAATATGAAGAGAATAGCAAGTAAAGTAATGGAACGAATATCGCAAGGGCGAAAGCCAGGACAACCATATACTCTACCCCGGACTGTCCCCTTTTAGCCATATCACCTCTTTTTTCAAAATAAAAAGAAAAAAAGAATATGCTTACTCAGCCTTGACGACGACGTCGCCGCGGGCAGTGTGGCTGAATGTAGTCACACGGTCTTGGTACGTAACCACAAGGTTAGCGCGTATCGGAGTTCCCTGGGGGATGTTACCATTGCAGGTGAGAGTTAGAATCTCTGTCCGCTCTCCAGGATTCAGTTCTTCCGTAGGAGACACTGAACAACTGCCGACGAGGTTCTTGAACTTGGCATCCTCCATGGCTACGCTGGTTATCGTTATCGGGTTCGCGACTCCATTGCCGAGTATGATGTCGAAGTTACCATCCGTTGTTAGCTTCCAGTCTATGCATTGTATTTCAGAACCGAGCACGCACCTTCTGGGCATGAACGATTCGGGGTTAAGTATGCCGAAGTAAGCGAGAGCTCCGATGACCACGAGGACGACCAAAATCGCCCATCCATATGTCATCAAGAACTCCATCGCGGCTTGGCCTGATTTTTTCTTTGCCATTTGTCGCACCTCTTGGAGTTTTTAATATACGGTTTTGTATACTGAAGATGGCCCGTCGGTATAAAAACGTTGCGTCTTGGACAGCCGCCGAGGCAGATGCTGCGACCAGCCCTAATACTTATATACCAATCGTGTCCATACAGCACCTATAAAGAGGTGTGAGATGCGTTTGGTGATAGCTGCTGTTTTGTTATGCTTGCTTGCTGCCAGCGCCAGCGCGCAATACATGACCTGCGGCGCGGGACTGGGCGACTGCATTCTCGGAGTGTCATCCACCACCAATGCGCACGGTTCTTCCTGCGCAGGCTATCCCACCACCATCGGATGCAACATGACCGCTGAAGCGGCAGGTTGTTCCCTGTCCTGTTCATTCAAGCCCAGCTGTGGCGTCGGCGAATTGCAGTTCCTCAACCTTTCCGCTCCTACGAACGCGCACGCCAACATACTGCTTCCGTCTGTCCAGGTCATTTGCTGCGGATTCACAGGCACCAATTGCGGCAGGTTGTCCGCGGCCAACGTTGTTGATGTGGGTTCGGGCAGTTGCCCGACCACCTACGGGCCGGCCAGCGAGATCCTGAGGCTTTCCAGCAGGAACAACGCGCACATCTCCGTGGCAGGAACCACGGGTTATCGCTACGCGCTTTGTGTCGACGTCATCACCGACTGCAATGACGGCGTGGACAACGACAATGATGGTTTCGTCGACCAGATGGGCAGCGCCGACCGCAACCCTGACCCTGGCTGCAGGACGCCTTTTGATCCCAGCGAGAAATGCCTCGAAGCCGGCTGCCCGGAATGCGACGACGGCATTGATAATGACGGCGACGGCAGGATTGATTACGTTCGAGGAAGCGGCGATCCTGGCTGTATCTCTCCCATAGATGAAAGCGAGCTTGACGATGTCGCCGCGCAGTGCGAGGAAGACTGCACCTGGACAACGGACAACATCTGCCACGCGGAATGCGTCGGCCAGAATGGATGCCTGTCCGTCCTCAATGCCTGCGACGGACTGAGCAGCGGAAGCATAGCCCAGGGCAACTCAGGCCCGGTCGTCTGTTGCGCAGGAAACCCTCTTCCAGCATTGGACGGCAACTCGATGAGATACAACTCCGACAGGGATCGGGTGCGCGCAACACGCATCGACCAGACTCCCGGTAGCGGAGTCATAATAACCATAGTGAGCTTCAGGTGAAACAATGAGAAAAGCACAGATTTGGTCTTCGGACGCGGTGATAGCGGTTGCAGTACTGGTTGTAGCGGTTATCGGATTGATAGTGTTCACCGGCGGCCGTGGCGCGGAATCCCAACACGCATCGCTAGTTGAGGAGAACTCGGTCGTCGCCGATGCATTGGTGTCCCAGCAGGCGGCCGGAGGCATCATCGACCAGTCTTTGGACGAGGACCGCATCCGACAGTTGCACGCGATGGATTACGACACCCTCAAGAGGGAACTTGGCATCAAGAGCGACCTATGCATCCATTTCACGGATGACAAAGGCAGTCTCGTGCCCATAGCCGGCGTGTGGTTCCTTGGCAGCCCGGACATAACCGTCACCGTGCCCACCAGCACTGGCGACATGACATTCACTTGCAACGGCAGCATCACCGATTGCGATTGTGGCACCATAGGGGATGTGCTTAAGCCGCTCTGCCGCGGCGGTTGTTGAATGGGAAAGGGACAGTTCTTCACAATAGACGCCATAGTCGCCCTCAGCGTGCTTGCTGTTGGAATCATCGCGCTGATGGTCGCCTTCACCGGCTCGCCCCTTAGGGCACAGACTGCTCTTTACTCCAGCGATCTCCTGGATTATTTCTCCTCGACGCGTTTCGACAAGATAAGCGACCCTTCGATAATCAATCTCTGGTGCGTTGAAGGCCCACTTTGCACCGCGCCGACGCACAAAATCTCCCGGGCAGAACAACCTTTGTTGAGCGTGCTGACCGACCTGGTCTCCGCTGGCGAAGTCGACCTCGCCCGATACATAGCCCAGAACATAAGCCGGCAACTCGTGCAACCCCAATACGGCTGGAACCTCAGCATACAGAAACCAGGGAATGCCGTGCTTCTGGCCGGCCAGACCATACCTGGCGAGATAGAACAATTGGTCAGCACACGGACCATAACCTATGCGATTTCGGATAATCACACTCTGGAGGGACCCTATGTCGTTCAGGTTGATGTCTGGCAATAAGGGGATTTTCTTCTCTCTGACGGCCATACTGATACTCGTTCTCCTGGCAATGACTCTCGTGGGCAGGCAGAAGTTCATCACGGATAGCGAGAGCGAATCCTTGCAGGTGAAATTCCAGGTGGCGAATACGTTCATGGTCTCAATAGAGAATTCCATATTGCCGCGATTGTTGGAGGCCGATGTCGCGTTGGCGCTGGAAGGAATCGCAAAGCATATCAATGACAGTTCCAGCTCGGGCAATCCTGCTTTCCTTGATGATGAAAAGACCCTCACCGATGCGGTTAGCGCCAGCGTGATGGGCGACGCTTCGGCGGTGTCCGACGCGCTGGGCGTCAGCTGGGCCTCCGTTGCGCCCTTGCTCAACAGCTCCAACATGTCCGCGCAGATAAAAGAACTCGAGGAACTTAGCGAGGAACAAATCCATCTCAAGCTCAAAGTCAACATCGTCAAGATCGAGCTCTGGCAGGACAACACCTCTGGTCCAAGGCAGGTGAACGCCAATCTCACCGCCCGAGTCTGGCTCGAGACTGAGACCACTAGAGAAAGCGACGTGCTGAAGTGGGATAACCGCCTGGTGAACATCACTGCGAAAGTCCCTGTCGCGCATCTAGATGATCCCTACATAATGGCCATGGCGAAGTCTGAAGGATTCTCTGTCGATCCCAACATCCGCTTCTCCGAAACGCTCGTCAACGTGACCAACCTGAAGGGTTTCATATTCAACCGAACCTATCTGCCCGAGAACCGATCGCCCAGCTATATGCAACGGTTCTACCGCGACATGTCCGGCAGCGAATGCTGCGGCATCGAGAGTCCGGTCGGCATCGACGCGGCCTACTCCGGCGTCGATGTATTACCAAGGCCCATGGTGGATTGGTGCTACTTCGAGGATGACTGCCGCAGGAGACTGGAGCAGAATTCGAGCTTCTGGGCGTTGATTCCAACGCCGGAGGACGGGGCCGCGGGAATTCCGCAGATTACTTCGACCACATCAGGCACTCCTGCCTACGCTTTCGTTCTCGGAGATTACCAGATGAATAAGTACAACATCACCGGCTATTACGAGCGCGAGGCCACTGTCTGCTATTGCGATTACGGAAGGAAAGACCCGGTGACCGGATTACCAGACCCTGAATGGGCAGGTCCTGGCTGCATCGGCCCGATAGAAGGAGAACCCTGTTAGCTGGAAAAATTCAGTCGGCGCGCATCACTTTCTCTTTTTGTGCCAGCCAATAAGAAACAGGATTCCTATGAACAAGGCGATTCCGGATAGCTGCGCTATCCATGCCAGGTAATACCATTCGAAACCCGTCTTGATCATGTTCACCGATATCATCGTGGCATATAAAATCCCCGCGAGGACAAAACAGATCCCGCCCACGATTTCGTATCTCCAGGATATCAGCAAGATAATCAATAAGACCAGCGCAGGGATGTTATGCATGAACAATCCAAGGATCGTTCCCCAGAACCCATAATTTCCTTCGAAAATATCCAGCGAGAACATCGCCAGGAACAATATAAACAGTATTGACAGGATTCTCGGCGTCCAATAAACGAATTTGCTGACCTTTCTTTTCACGAGTCATTGATACAAGAGTGAATTATTAA
>CAYSVV010000033.1:5171-6667 GCA_964434695.1 uncultured Methanosarcinales archaeon | reverse complement strand
CGAAATCCGCTCCGTCACGGAATAATTGAGAGTTCAGCAAGTAGTGCTTCGACGTGCCGCCACCAAGACAGATCACTCCAGTCTTTTCGCTGTTCAACACGAGCTTCACCAGCTTCTGCATATCTCCCGTGATGTCGATCTGGAAGTCCTTGTTGCGCTGCTTCTGGAAGAACACCAAATCACCGAAAGAACCGTCAGTTATCGCGGGACAGAAAACAGGGATGTTGTTCTTCTGAGCCCACCAGAGAATACTATCCTTGGCGCCGCCCTTTCCCGCTGCCTTCTCGATCCTCTTGCCCAGCTCCGCGCACAGTTCGCTGGTGTCGATGGCCTTGCCGGACTTCTTCTGCTTGGCATGTAGCTCATCCAAGATAGGATCGATGAAGTCCTCGAACTTGACATAGCGGTCATTGGGAACAAAGATGTTTCCCGCGCGGTTCACACCCTCATTGTAGAGCATCTTTCCCGCGGCGTCGAAACTTCCTATCACGAAAGGACGCAGGCACTTTATCAGGTCCTCCTCAATGGCTCCGGCGCTGCACACCAACGCGTTGACGTGCTTGTTCTGCACGAGCCAGCGTATCACCTCGCGGGTGCCGCCCGTGACCATGTTGCTGGTGAATGAAAGGAATATCGTGGCATTGTCCTTGCGCATCTGACGGATTGTCTCGGAAGCTCCGGCGAGGTTCGTGGCCTGCTGTCCGGTCGTAGAATAGGCATCCAGCAACGCCTTTATCGTCTTCTTGCCGGAGATGAGCGCGTCCATGTCCACGCCCTTGACCTGCGGCCAGCCTTCGAGAGTGTTGGTCTTCGCCGGCGCGTAGGTGTGGTGCTTTGCGCTGTCCTTTGGATTCAGGTCCATATGAGGAAATCAAGTCCGGACGTTTATAAAGGTAACCGCCGCGGAGCAGGGCACTCGACTAACCCGCGAAAGCATTATATATTATAACCCACTATAATACATTATGGCCACGACAATACAAATCAGCGAAGAGACGAGGAAAGAATTGCAAAATCGCAAGCTCTTCGATATGGAAACGTATGACGAAGTCATCCAGGACATAATCGAGGACACGCTCGAATTGAGCGAAGAGACCAAGCGCGACATCGCAAAGTCGAGAGAGGACTACCGCGCGGGCAGAGTCCTCACTCTCGAACAAGTGAAGAAGAAGCACGGGCTGTGAAATGCCCTATTCTGTCAAGTTCACAGCAAACGCGGATAGAGAGTTCACGAAGCTCGAGCACGAGACGAAACTACGGATAATGAACGCACTGGAACGCGTGCGATTCCGGCCAGAATCATACTTGATAAAGCTGGTCGGCGAGGACGCATATCGCCTTCGAGTGGGGGACTACAGGATAATAGTCGAACTCCTGCGCAACGAACTTGTCGTGCTCGTTATAAAAGTAGGGCATCGCAGAAAAATCTACAAACGCTGATCGATTCCCGTGATTTCAATAGACCAATTACCTGGACTTGTGCCCGTCGCCGACAC
>CAYSVV010000033.1:0-5161 GCA_964434695.1 uncultured Methanosarcinales archaeon | reverse complement strand
ACGAGCGGTCCTGTCGAAGCGTAGTAACAATCTTCGCACTTGAATGATTTTCCAACTCGATATTGCGGGTCGTCGGGATGGGGCAGGGAGTTTCCGCACGTGCAACTCTCGTATTTTCTTGCCTCTGCAGCTAGCTTGTCGAACTGCCTGAGAAACTCTTCAGCAGTCAAGACCATGCTTACCTCTTGCGCTTCTTGAAAGTCCTCTTCGCGGCCTTCTTTGCAGGAGTTTGCTTAGCCACGACATTGGCAACCTTGCGCTTCTGGAAGAAGAGGATGTACAATATCGACAGTATGCCTGCGGTGTTGAATATCAATATGCAGACGAACCAGGCCAACTGAGTATTGCGCGCTGACTTCCACATTGCTATGCCCTTCCATATGGCTTCCCATATGCCGATTACTATCAGTCCGGCAAGCAATGGTCCTGCTATCATAGGTGCTATTTCCATGACATGATTATACGTGTCGAACTCTTAAAACTTACTACGCCGTAGCTACCACTTTGTGAGAGTGCCAACTTCTTAAAAAGGAAAACGACGTGCGGCGTGGTATGCAATTCGATTTCAGGGGCGCCGCGGTGTCGAGGAAGGACATCCAAGCAGGCATCAAGAAGCTCAAGAACGTGGTGGACGCTGTTGCGGACGCTTCGTTGGATGACGAATACGCCGCCATGGCCGTGATGGACAATGTCGAAATCCTCGAACAGAGCTCGCTGCTGGCCAAGCACTTCAAGGACTGCGATCTACTGATCGTCATAGGCATCGGAGGTAGTAATCTGGGCGCGATGGCCGTGGCAAAGGCCGCTTTGGGCAACCATTACGAGCGCACTCACTCACCCAGTGTGCGTTGGGCCGACACGGTCGACGCGAACTATCTCGAGCCCATAATCGCCGAACTCGAGCTCGCTGTCAAGGAGAAGAAGAACGTTTGCCTGAACGTCATCAGCAAGTCCGGCACGACCACCGAGACCGCCGCGGTGTTCGCCACGTTATTGGACATAGTCAAGAAGTTGCCGGATTACAAGGACCACGTCATAGTCACCACGGACAAATATTCCGAGTTGTGGAAGCTCGCTCGCAAGCTGGGCTTCCACAGCATAGAGATCCCGAAAAATGTGGGCGGCAGATATAGCGTGTTCACTCCTGTCGGGCTTTTCCCGCTGGCAGTGATGGGCATAGACATCATCGAGTTCTGGAAAGGAGCCATAGCTGCCTGCAGCTACTGCTGCCAGGCAGACGCCAAAAATCCCGCGCTTGTCGGAGCCATCACCCTCGCGCACTACCATAAAATCCACGGATGCGACATACATGACACTTTCGTCTTCGGGCATCAGCTCGAGGATTTCGGCAAGTGGTACCGCCAGTTGTTGGGCGAGAGCATCGGCAAGGCAGTGAAGTCAGGAAAGACCATCAAACACGTCGGGATCACGCCCACAGTCAGCGTCGGCTCGGTGGACCTGCACAGCGTCGGACAGCTATACATAGACGGTCCCAGGGACAAGATAACTACGTTCGTCGAGATAACGAAAGAATACCCCATTCGGATACCTGCCCTGTCCCGGGTTTGCCTTGTCGACAACCTTAACGGAAGATCCATGAACGAAGTGATGGACGCCATAACCAGCGGAGTCAAGACCGCCTATCGCAAGGAGGACATCCCGTTCATCAGCATCAAGCTACCGGACTGCAACGAGAAGATAATGGGCGAGCTGATGATGACCAAGATGCTGGAAACCATCTATCTCTGCAAGCTTCTGGACGTCAACCCGTTCAACCAACCCGCCGTAGAGAAATACAAGAAGGTCACGAGGCAGATACTCGCCGGCAAGCGCGGGAAGTGAATCACAGAATCGAGTTGAACAAGTAGCCTGTCAGTATTATGCCGATCGCGACTATGGCCGCGAATATGACTATCAACCGTGGCTTCATCACCCTCCGCAGTATCACGAACTCCGGAAAGGACAACCCAACCACGCTCATCATGAACGCGAGCGCTGTTCCCATGCCGACTCCTTTGTCCACGAGAGCGGAAACCAGCGGGACCACTCCGGCAGCATTGCTGTACAATGGTATTCCCAACAAGGTGGCCAGTGGGACGGCAAACCATCCCTGCACATAGGCCGCGAGGAAGTCAGTAGGCACATAACCGTGGACCCAGGCGCCGATTCCGACACCTATCAAGAGATAGGGCGCGACCTTCCACGAAATGTTCGCGCTCCTTTCCGACGCGAACTTTATCCTGTCACGCCAGGTCTTGTGTGTCACTCCTGTGAGATTCGCGCCTTCCTCGATGATATCCTGTTCGAGCATCCTTTCGAGATGCAGTCGGGATATGATGAAACCGCTGAAGACCGCTATCGCCATTCCGCTCGCGACGTATATGAGAGATATTTCTGCGCCGAACGACCCCCATAACAACGCCAGTGCCACTTCATTTATCATCGGACTGGCGACCAGGAACGTGAAGCATATGCCCAAAGGAACACCTGCCTCGATAAGTCCGATGAACAGAGGTATGGCCGAGCAGCTGCAGAATGGAGTGATTATGCCGACCATCGCGGCCAATAGATAACCAATACCTCCCTTGCCGGCGAGCAGGGATGCTATTCTTTTGGGCGGAATGAAAGTCCTGACAAGTGAAACCAGAAAGATCACCGCCACCAGTATCAGCGATATCTTGATGACGTCGAATATGAAATATGAGACAGCCTCGCCGGCGTGGCCGGTCAAGCCCATAAGAGATGTCAACCACGTTGCCAAGTATTCCACCGGCGCAAAAACATCCATGCTTGACCCTCCATTCCACTCAATATTAATACTTGCTGCGGAATGATTAAAAACACAGGAAGAAAAGAGCAGTCATGCGCAAAATACTCCTCGTCCTCGGCCATCCACGCAACGACAGCTTCTGCGGCGCGCTGGCCGAAGCCTATGCGCAAGGAGCGAAGGAATCCGGCGCGGATATCAGATACGTCCGGCTCGCAGATCTCAAGTTCGACCCTATCCTAAAAGATGACGACGAGCAGAAGCTCGAGCCTGCTTTGAAGAAAGCGCAGAAGGACATACTCTGGGCAGAACATCTCGTCTATGTCTTCCCGACCTGGTGGGGTTCCTTCCCCGCATTGTTGAAAGGATATTTCGACAGGGTTTTCGAATCGGGTTTCGCGTACAAGTTCCGCAAGGGTGGCCTTTGGGACAGGCTGCTGAAAGGACGCACAGGTCGCTTGATGATAACCATGGATGCCTCGACTCTTGCCTACCGCTTGACCGGCAGCCCAGGAGTGCGTGTCGTGAAGTTATGGATACTCGGCTTCTGCGGAGTCTGGCCGGTTGCAGTGAACCTGTTCACCAAAGTGACTAGGAGTTCTCCTGAGAAACGCGCGAAATACCTCAAGAAAGCGAGATTGATGGGTAAGATAGACGGCATCAGCCGAAAGTGAACGTATAGACGCGAATACCTGGTTCTTGTGGCACGATTTTGAGCTCGCGAGTTGCCCAGTTGTCGTGGCTCGCCAAGACATACAAGTCATAATCCCTCACCGTCACGCTTCCCGCGGGCTTCCCATCCTCGAATATATCCACAACTATCGGAGCGCTCGAGCCGGCGACTATGTTCACGGATTTGCCATGCCAGTCCAAGGTCACACTGCCATCCCCAATAAGTTCCATATCATCCTCATTGTTTTTCCATCTGCCCTCGAGATAGAACCTATCTGGGTTCCTGCCTGCAGGAAGTGAATAGTTCACCACTTCCTCGGGTTTCCAACCTTCCTTGTTGCCGATCTGTCCACGCTGGAAAGCGTAGCCGAAGTATATCTCCGCTGTCGAGGGGAGTTTGGCCCCTTCAGTCTCTTCCACCAGCGCTACGTTCACATCCATGCTGTCGTTCAGCCGTTCGGCTCTCTCGGAAAGAAGCTCCTGTATTTTGAGTTCTGTCTCCTCGTAAGCGCCCTCGCCGATGTGGTCGTAGACGATGTAACCATCGATATCTATCAGGTATTTTCGTGGCCAGTATCTGTTGCCATAGGCAGACCAGGTACCGAATCCATTGTCCAAAGCAACAGGATATTCAACGCCGTACTTTTCAGTCGCTTTCCTGACGTTCTCAATCTTTTTCTCGAAATCGAACTCAGGAGTATGCACGCCGATTATCACGAGCCCCTTGTCCTTGTACTTATCCCACCAGGATGACAGGTAAGGCAACGTGCGTTGGCAGTTGATACAGGAATAAGTCCAGAAATCCACGAGGACCACTTTCTTCCCTATGAATTCGGACACGGTCACGTTGCCCACGTTGACGTATCCGTCGATGTCCACCAATTCCTTGGCCCGCGGATAATCCGACTTTTCAGACCGCACTTCATCAGGGACGCTGGTTTGTATATCCGCCAACGTGTTCTTCAGCGGAGGGTTAGGCTCGGGCCGAGTGTTTGACAACAGGACTATGGCGACTATTATCAGCGCGATAACCAATCCGAGGATTACCCCTCGATAAGGTCGCGCTTTCACACTATCAACCCCAGCGGAAGGAAGCTAGCAACTAGATTCAGCGTCTGGGTGAACACCAGCACTCCTAGCGCGATTAGTATCGCTCCAACAACGATGTTGAACCATTTGAGCCAGGGTCCGAGCGAGTTTATCAGGCGCGTTGCCTTGTCGCCGAGAGCGCCCACGATGAGGAACGGCAGTCCGAGTCCGGCGCTGTAGGCCATAAGAAGACCGAAAGATGTCGCGGGCTTTGTGGCGGCCAGCGCGAGTATGCTTCCCATGACTGCACCGACGCAGGGAGTCCACCCGACAGCGAATGCCGCGCCGAAAGCGAAAGAAGCGAAATAGCTGCCTCGCACTCCGACTTTTATCTTGTGCTCTCTTTGCAGGAATGGGATGTTCAGCAAGCCCACCAGCATAAGGCCGAACGCGATTATTATCAGTCCACCTATCCTGCTGAGCCAGAGCTGGACATCATAGGAAACCGCCGATAGGACGGTGTTGAAAAGCACGCCGAGAGCCGCGAACACGACCGAGAATCCAAGCACGTAGAATATGCTGTTCGTGAACACCATTCCGCGCGTTGGCTGTCCGCCCGATATCCCTGCGAGATACGCTAGGAAAGCCGGCACCAAAGGCAGGATGCACGGACTGAGGAACGAAACCAATCCT
>CAYSVV010000032.1:0-7247 GCA_964434695.1 uncultured Methanosarcinales archaeon | reverse complement strand
CCTATCTCTGAAGCAAACGTCACGCCCGAGAAAACAAGAGTACGGCCCGCGATAAGGAGCGCGACCAGGCTGCCCAGAAATATGAACCAGTCCCTGAGCAGGCGATTGATCTTCACGCTGGCTTTCATCTTGCCAGTGGATTTCTCCTGGCGCCAGAGCCAGTACAGATAACCCGCGAATATGCAGAGCAATATTGCGCCATCAATCCTGCCGAGCTTTCCATCAACCAGAATCAGGACGAAAGGCACCATCAACGCGAAGAAAAAAGGCAGCAGCACCTTGCTAAGAATCGTGCTTTCCACGTTCATTTTCTTCCCGACGACAGCGATGGTTCCTGTCACCAGCGCGGTATGGACCATGTTGGTGCCCAGAATAGTACCGAAAAGCATCTCCTCGCGGCCAGACACCAGCGCAGTCAAAGACGCTATGACCTCTGGCATCGAGGCGGCCATGGCGACCACCACAAGACCGGTTATGTAATCGGAAAGCCCCAAACGGCGAGCGTAGCTGCTGATGCCGAAAACTATGAGGTCAGCTGCCCAGAATATGGCAGCCAGACTAAGGACTATGAATATCAGACTCATATATAGAGGGTCCAGATACATAGTGCTCCTTTCTGCAGTCCACGCCAAGAGCCTTATTAAAGTGTTGCGCTGTGTTCGTAACACTTAAATAGAGGGAAACCGGGCACTACTCGGGGTGTGAACATGCCAGTATTGACATCGAATTTCAACAAAATCCTCGTCCAGAGACTAGGCGGACGCGGCAAAGAAATGAAAGTAACGAGCAACGTCAACATCAAGGACATCGCCAAGACCGAGATAAGAATGGGCGAAATCAAGGCTTCTGCCTTGAAGTTCTCATTCGATTTCATCACCAAGTACCAGCCGGACCACGCGGAGATAATCCTCGAAGGCGACGTGATATACCAAGCGCCCGCGGCCAAGGTCGACGCTATAGCGAACACCTGGAAGAAGGACAAGAAGTCCGACAAGGACGTGACCACCGAGGTCGTGAACCACCTGCTCAGCAGGTGCAACATAGAAGCCCTTTTCCTTAGCAGGGAGCTAAACCTGCCCTCGCCGATTCCAATGCCCCACATGGGGCCCAAGAAGAAGTGAGCATGACTGAAAAGACCCTGACCCTGAAGGTTGCCGAGGCGGTCCAGGACGATGTTAACAAGGGAATTGTCCGAATAGACGCCTCCATGATGCGCCAGATAGACGTGCGTCCAGGTGATGTCGTCGAGATAGAAGGGGAACGCAAGACAGTAGCCATCGCTGACAGGAGCCACCCTGGAGACCTGGGCCAGCCCTATATGCGGATGGACGGACTGACAAGGCGAAACGCAAAGACTTCCATCGGCGAACAGGTGAAGATACGAAAAGCAGATGTCAAACCTGCGAAGAAAGTCAGCATCGCGCCTGCGAAGAAAGGGATAGTGGTAAAGGCCAGCCCGGCGATATTCAAGCAGATGCTCCTTGGCAGGGCAGTGACCAAGGGAGACATAATCTCACTGGGCGGCGCCAGGAAAAGGCGCAGCACGATGACCGGCAGTCCGTTCTATGATGAAGTCTTCTCGATGATGGATGAAAGCTCGCTGCTTAGCTTCGGATTCGCCGACCTCAAATTCGTGGTATCGGACACCAACCCGAAAGGATCCGCCATACTCACGGATCAGACAGAAATAACACTCAATCCTGAAGCGGTTGAAGTCGAGGAAGACTCGTTCGAAGTAACCTATGAGGATATAGGGGGCCTGGAAGAGGAGATATCGAAAATCCGCGAGATGGTGGAGCTGCCATTGAAACACCCCGAGATATTCGAACGCCTGGGCATAGAACCGCCGAAAGGGGTGCTGTTGCACGGCCCGCCTGGCACGGGCAAGACCCTGCTGGCCAAAGCAGTGGCCGCCGAAACCAACTCGCACTTCATCACCATAAACGGCCCGGAGATAATGAGCAAGTACTACGGCCAGTCAGAAGAAAACCTGCGCAAGAAATTCGAGGAGGCGCAGCAGAACGCGCCCAGCATCATATTCATCGACGAGATAGACGCCATAGCCACCAAGCGCGAGGAGACGAAAGGCGAGGTCGAAAGGCGCGTGGTGGCGCAGCTGCTCACCCTGATGGATGGGCTGAAGAGCAGGGGCAAGATCGTGGTGATAGGCGCGACGAACGTGCCCAACATGATAGACCCAGCGCTGAGACGACCAGGCCGGTTCGACCGCGAGCTCGAGATCAACCCACCCACAAAAGAAGGACGGCTCATCGTACTCAAGATACACACAAGAAACATGCCGCTGACAAAGGACGTGAAGCTGGAGGAGTTCGCGACATTGACACATGGCTTCGTGGGCGCGGACCTTGCGAGCCTCGCGCGCGAAGCAGCCATGGTCTCTCTAAGACGCGTGCTTCCGACAATAAAATACAACACCGATGACGCGATGCCGCCCGAAATACTCGAGAAGATAATCATCTCGCGCGACGACTTCCTCGACGCGTTGCGCGTGGTGAGACCGAGCGCGCTGCGCGAAGTGCTGATAGAAGTGCCGAACGTCCACTGGGACGACATAGGCGGCCTTGACGATGTCAAGCAAAAAATCAAGGAAGCGGTTGAATGGCCGCTGAAGCACCCTGAAGCTTTCAAGAGGATGGGAACCCATCCACCAAAGGGAATACTAATCTATGGCCCACCGGGCACGGGCAAGACCATGTTGGCCAAGGCCGTGGCCACCGAGAGCGAAGCCAACTTCATATCGGTAAAAGGCCCGGAGCTGCTCAGCAAGTGGGTGGGCGAAAGCGAGAAGGCAGTGCGCGAGATATTCAAGAAAGCGAGGATATCCGCGCCCAGCATCATATTCTTCGACGAGATAGACAGCCTGGCTCCTCGAAGGAGCGGCGGCGAGGATGGTCATGTTTCAGAACGCGTGGTCAACCAGCTGCTCACCGAGATAGATGGAGTGGACGCATCCAATGATGTCGTGATCATCGGCGCGACGAACAGGCCAGACCTGCTCGACACCGCGTTGCTGCGTCCTGGAAGGTTCGACAGGATAATACTGACTCCCGCGCCGGACAAGAAGACGCGCGCGGAGATATTCAAGGTACACACCAAGAACATGCCGCTGGCGAAAGACGTCGACTTAGTGAAGATATCTGACAAATCCGAGGGTTTCGCCGGAGCGGACATAGAAGCCATTTGCCGAGAGGCAGCGATACACGCGCTGCGCCAGGACATAGACGCGAAGATAATAACGCAAAAGGATTTCGAGGCAGCCATGCAGATGGTCAAGCCCAGCGTGAGCAAGGAAATAGAGAAGGAATACGAGGCTCTCCAGGACAAGTTCTCCCAGGCCAGGGCTGCCGAGATGAAGGCGGAGAAACCCATCTATTTCGGTTAGAAACGCATAATTACCCCAATGACTGACCTCCTGATTATGACACGCACCAATTACATCGATGTGATAGCAAGAGTTGATTCCTTCGAGGTCGACATATCCAGGGAGAGCCTCGCCCACAGCAAAGGGCTCAAGGACGACCTGCAGCTCAGCCCTATATTCGAACGCAACAAGGACTTTTTCACGCCAAAGATGGTCCGCTGGGCGAGAAAGCGCGTGGAAAAAGCCATCGACCCCGTAGAAAAACGCCGGGCTGAATACCTCTTCGACTTCTTCCTGGACGGCATGATAGGCAACAGGATCAAGAAAACCATCGACGAGGAAGCGACCTACGAAAGCAAGGCGATGGTTAACGTCGACGGAAAAGACATCCAGTTCAGGCAGCTCCCTTTGATTGTGCAGAACGAGGAAGTGCGCGCGAAGCGGAAGGCGATGATTAAGGCATCCATCCCGGTGAAGAAGAAATTGACTGGTTTTGAACGCAAGATGCTGCGCACCGTCCACAGGATGGTCGAAAAGAACAGCGGCGAGGAATACGTGGAGTACTACGCAAAGCACAAAGAACTCGACCTGGAGAAGTTCGCCGCCACACTACGCGGGTTCTTGTCTCGCACGGATGAAATCCACTCCCAGATGGCCCGCGAACAGCTGGCCAAGATAGGCGTGCCGCTCGAGAAAGCGGAAACGCACGACTACGCGATAATACTGAGGACTAAACACTACGACAAGCGCTTCCCGAAAGAAAAGCTCGAGGATACGCTGCGCAAGACATTATTGGGACTGGGAATAGACCTGGAAAAACAATCGAACGTCCACCTGGACCTGAGCGAAAGGCCGAAGAAAGTGCCTCGCGCGTTTTGCAGCCCGATAATAGTGCCTGACGAGATACACCTCGTCACCAAGCCTCACGGGGGGCAGCAGGACTACCAGACATTGCTGCACGAGTCAGGACACGCCGAGCACTTCGCGCACACAGACCCAGCATTGGCATACGAGCTCAAGCACATGGGCGGCCACGCGGTGAGCGAGTGCTACGCCTTTCTTTTCGAATACCTCACGCACAGCAAGATGTGGCTGCGCGACGTGATGGAGATGCCCGACGACGATGCAGAGGCGTTCGTAAAAGAGTTGACCGCGCAGAAACTATTCATGCTGAGAAGGTACTGCGCTAAATTCCTGTATGAACTCCAGTTGCACCGCGACAACCTGACTCAGTTAGATGACGACTACAAGCCAGTCGAGGGAAGTTTCTACAAGAGCATGCCTGTCTGCTACCAGGACATACTTTGGAAAGCGACGAAAGTCAAGCCGCCGAAGGAGAACTGGCTACTGGACGTGGATTCAGGATTCTACAGCGCGGACTACCTGCGCGCGTGGATGCTTGAGGCAGGGCTGCGGACGCTGCTCGAGAAACGATACGGCGACCAGTGGTACACTTCAAGGAGCGCGGGCGCTTTCCTGCGCGGACTCTGGAAGACAGGAGCCAATGGCAGGACCATAAACGAGCTTGCCGATCACCTTGGACTCAGGCTGGACACCCAGGCTCTTGAGGAAGAGCTGAAGGTGCTGGACGCAAGCGTTAAATAGCACCAATCCGCAAAACAAACGGGGGAAACAAAATGGCAAGCAAAGTCAATGCATCGCACATACTGGTAAAGACTGACACCGAAGCAGGCTCATTGCTTTTCGACATAAAGCGCGGCACGATATCTTTCGAGGAAGCCGCCCGGAAGCACTCACTCTGCCCATCAGGCAAGAACGGTGGGTCCTTAGGCTGGTTCGGAAGGGGCCAGATGGTCAAGGAATTCGAGGAAGCCGCGTTCGCGCTGAAAAAGGGAGAATACAGCAAGCCGGTCAAGACATCCTTTGGCTGGCACATAATCCGGTGCGACGACACACAGTAGTCCCAATAAACATTTAAAAGCGCCATCTCCCGTAGCACTAACATGCCTAAAGCGGGTGACAAGGTCAGCATAACTACCGAAGACGAGACCATAACAGGCATACTTATGCCTGGCGACAAGAGCCATACCGTCCTGAAGCTCGACTCCGGTTACAACATGGGCATTCTGGCAAAGCGCGTGAAACGCACTAAACTGCTGGAAGCCCATACTCCCTCCCCCAAGGCAGAAGGAGGGCATACGCACATGCCAGGACTTCCGTTGATCAGCATCCTCCACACCGGAGGCACAATCGCGAGCAAAGTGGACTATGAGACTGGCGGCGTCATAGCGAGATACAGCCCTGCCGAGCTGCTAGCTATGTTCCCGGAGCTCAAGAACATCGCGAACATCGAGTCAAGGTTGATCCGCAACATGTTCTCGGAGGACATGCGGTTCGCCCACTACAACATCCTTGCCAAGGAGATCTCTTCGGAGATAGCCAAGGGCGCTAAGGGAGTCATAGTCACGCACGGCACGGACACGCTGCACTACACCGCCGCGGCATTGGCGTTCATGGTACGGCCGGCAGTGCCGGTGATACTTGTCGGCGCCCAACGCAGCTCGGACCGCGGCTCAAGCGACGCTGCCATCAACCTGCTCTGCGCTGCCGCTTTCATAACCAAGACAGAATTCGGCGGAGTCGCAGTCTGCATGCACGAGAAAATTGACGACGACAGCTGCCTGATACTGCCCGCGTGCCGCTGCCGCAAGAACCACAGCAGCAGAAGGGACGCGTTTCAGGCAGTGAATGGTGGCCCATTGGCTCGGGTGAAGTACCCCTCGCTGGAGATAGAGAAACTGTCTGAATTGAAAACGCAGGAAAACTCGCCGATAACTTTGATTGATGAAAAGCTCAAGATAGGCATGCTCTACGCCCACCCAAACATGAGGGCGGACGAGCTCAAGGCCTATGAAAAATACGACGGGCTCGTAGTTCTCGGCACAGGGCTCGGGCACTTGCCGATAAACGCCATAGACGACGAAACCAAGGAACACACCAAGATATACAACGTACTCAAGAAGCTCGCGAAGGACACCGCTGTCGTGATGACCACGCAGGCGCTTTCGGGAACAGTTCACCTGGACGTCTATGCAACAGGACGACTGATAAAAAACGCAGGAGTGCAGGGCAACGCGACATACATAACACCGGAAGCGGCGTTCATCAAGCTCGCCTGGCTGCTCACGAACCACAGGCAACATTGGACGCAACACTGGGACCAGGACATATGCGGCGAACTCGGAAAGGGGAACCCTGAATGAAGGACCTGGGATTGAAGTGCGGCATAGAGATACACCAGCAATTGGAAGGCCGCAAGCTGTTTTCTCAAATGGGGAGCGAAATAGATGAGAAACCCACGGGAAACGTCAACCGGTTCCTTCGCGCGGTGGCGGGCGAGACCGGCGAAGTGGACCTCGCCGCGAAGGCAGAGATGATGAAAGGACGACGCTACACTTATGAATATTCCAAGGACAGCGATTCCCTAATAGAACTGGATGAATCTCCTCCGTTATCGATGAACGACGAAGCGCTCGCCACGACGCTGCAATTCTGCTCCATGGTCAACGCCCGCGTGGTCGACAGGATAGAGATAATGCGCAAGACCGTAGTGGATGGCAGCAACACATCAGGATTCCAAAGGACGGCCCTTGTGGCCAGGAACGGAGTGCTCAGGACTCCGGAATGCGAGATAAGCATACCGACGGTGATGATTGAGGAGGACGCCGCGAGGATAATATCTCAGAATGAAGACGGAGTGACCTATCGGCTCGACAGGCTAGGCACGCCGTTGATGGAGATAAGCACCGGGCCGGACATGCGCACACCGCAACAAGTGGCGGACGTGGCCGAAAGGATAGGAATGCTGCTTCGAAGCACGGGCAAGGTCAAGCGCGGCCTGGGC
>CAYSVV010000031.1:0-7367 GCA_964434695.1 uncultured Methanosarcinales archaeon | reverse complement strand
ACGTCATCCGGCAACTTTACCGGCAGTTCAGACTCAGGCACGGGCTGCATCCCGCACTTGTCGCAGTAGACAATAGGAATCGGCGTTCCCCAGTACCTTTGCCGGCTTATTAGCCAGTCGCGCAGGCGATAGTTGACCGTGCGCTTGCCGATTTTGTTTTGCTCTAGATAATCGTTTATCAGTGGAATGGCCTCTTGGTTTCCTTTTCCATCGAAAGGCCCTGAAGCGACAAGCACCCCATCATCCACATACGCCTCGGTCATTGCCGAAACATCCAGTACCTTGTCCTTCGGCTGTATAACGACCTTAAGCGATATGTCATATTTTTTGGCGAACTCGAAGTCGCGCTGGTCGTGAGTGGGAACCGCCATTATCGCGCCTGTGCCGTATTCCATAAGCACGAAGTTGGCGATGTAGATGGGGACCTTTTCTCCTGTCAACGGATTTATCGCGTGTCGTCCGATGAACAGTCCTTCCTTGGCTGTCGCGTCCTCTGCGCGCGTGAACTTCTCGTCGACTGTCACGCGCTTGATGAAGGAAAGAGCTTCGTTTTCCACTGGAGTGCCCTTGACCAGCTCCAACACCATAGGGTGCTCGGGCGCCAGCACGACAAACGTTACGCCCCACAGCGTGTCGGGCCGCGTCGTGAATATGGTGAAGTTTTCTTTGGTCTTTTCTCCGTTCTTGTCGCAGAGGGGGAAATCCACCAGCGTCCCTTCGGAACGGCCTATCCAATTTCGCTGCATCGTGCGAACGCGCTCAGGCCAGTGCTCCAGGGTATCGATGTCCTTGAGCAGCTCATCGGTGTAATGTGTGATCTTGAGGAACCATTGCTCCTTTTCCTTGAGTTCTATCACTGTCTTGCATCGCCAGCACTTGCCATCCACCACTTCCTCGGCAGCCGTCACGGTCGCGCAGGAAGGACACCAGTTTATCGTGCTGTTCCGCTTGTAGGCCAGCCCCTTCTTGAGCATCTGCAGGAATATCCATTGGTTCCAGCGATAGTACTCCGGCAAAGACGTGTTGACCATCCTTGACCAGTCATAGCTGTTGCCCATCAATACCTGCTGCTCATGCATCTGGTCTATGCACTTCTGCGTCCAGTCCTTCGGGTGAGAATTGTTCTTTATCGCGGCGTTCTCGGCCGGCAGGCCGAAAGCGTCATAGCCCATCGGATACAAAACATTGAACCCACGGAGCCGCTTATAGCGCGCGAAGGCGTCGCCTATGCTGTAATTCCGCACGTGACCCATATGCAGCTTGCCAGAAGGATAGGGGAACATCTCGAGACAATAGTACTTCGGCTTCTCGTTTTCCTTGGTCTCGAAAGCGTGCTGTTCAGCCCAGATCTTCTGCCATTTGAGCGCTACCGCTTTCAGGTCCAGAACGGAATCTTCGACATCCACCATGCTGTCTGGCTGAGCTGGCCTGTATAAAACGTTTGTGCCCTGGGCGGCTAGAACTCGTCCTTTGACAGCTTCTCTATAAGACCTGGCGGGAGCACCGGCTTCCCTTTGCGCGAAACATATCGGTAGGGCAGCTCGACTTCCTCATTTGGAGCGGTCTCTATCACCAGGTTGTCGATGAAATCTATTTTCTCGAACGGCGTTCCATCAAGTATCATCTTGGTCACGAGCACCGCGGTGTCCGTGCTCATCTGCACTTCGCCCAGGTTTCGCATTGCAGCGCCCTGAGCAATAAGCGCATCCCTCAACGGCTTTGTCCTTCCTTTGGGAGGATTGTCGCCGAGTATTCCGCCGAAAACAACATAATCGAATTCGTTCTTGTCAGAAGGCAATAGGACCCCCTCGCCCGGAAGATCCAGGACGCATACGTTGCGCAAACCCAGTGAGGTGGCGCTTTCCTTCTTCGCCGTGCCCAAGACAGACAACTTCTTTCGATCCATCTCGTCCTTCACGTTGGTGAACCAGATGTTTTCCTTGCCTACGATGGAGCTCATGTGCCGATACTCGAGAAGGCACCATTCATAGAGCTCGGGCTCCATATGCTCAATGATAAAAATCATAGATAAAACATTCTTGCGCCGGATAAAAACCTGCCGCTCAGACCTTCTTGAACTGGCCGATGGTCTCTATGAGGTCGGTCTGTCCGAGGAACATCTGCCTGCAGCAGTATCTCTCAAGGCCAAGGTCGTCGAGTATCTGCTTCTTGTCCTCGCCCTTGGCGGAGCGCTGCTTGAACTTATCCCACAAGTGGGCTATTGGTTTTCCGCAACTCCAGCATCGTATGGGTATTATCATGTTTTCACCTGTAGGATTTCTGTCTCTTCGAACGTGCCTTTCCGTGCGTGTTCGGCTTGCGTGATTCCCTGCGTCTCACGTCCGCGACGAGCAGTTGTCTGTCATATTCCAGGAATGTCTTTCCCAGTGATTCATCGTATTCGACCAGCGCCCTCGCGACAGCGAGTCGGCAGGCCTCTGCCTGCGAACTGACCCCGCCACCGCGTACGTTGATGTCGAAATCGAGCTTGCCTGATATCTCTGAAGCGAGTATGAGAGGTTCGCGGACTTTCAGCTGCTGCATGCCCGGGTTCCACCAGTCGATCAGGATGCCATTTATTTTTATGACGCCCGTTCCTTCGCGAAGGGTCGCGCGTGCCACGCTGGCCTTTCGCTTTCCACTGGTGTGAACAATCTTCATTTCTTTCCTCCGAGTTGCTTACAGAGTTCCTTGACCGTGACGTAGTTGTAGTGCGGAAGTTTGCTCTTGTCGCTTCCCGGTACCTTCTCGAGTTTCTTTCCCTCGAAGACCTTGGGAACGCCAGTGTAGCAGAGCACGCGGGTTACGGCCTCGCGACCACGAGCCGTGGTACGCGGCAGCATCCTCGTGATTATGCGCCTGAAATATCGGTCGCTGTTCCTCTGGAAGAAAGGTCCCTTGTTGGGATTGCTTCCGAGGTGGAGCTTGTGAAGGGCGTCCTTGAGTATGGCTAGTCTCATTCCGCTCAAGACTGCCGTGTCGCAATTCACGACTGCGACCTCTTCGCCCATTAGCGCGGCCTTGGCGGCCTTGACCGCCACACGACCCACTATGCAATCCTTTGCGTCGAAGATTCTCATCCTATGATCCTCACGTTCTTCGCGTCCGGTTGTTTCTTGAGTAATTGTGATATGGACAGGCAGGTGCCTTTCGCGATTTCTATCCTCTTGCGCGCTCCATCGGAGAACGACCAGGCCGCGATGGTCACGCTGTGCGAGAGCACGCCGCTTCCGAGCACTTTGCCCGGCACGACTATCACTTCGTCCGATGACGTGACTCTTTCGAGACGGGAGAGGTTAACCTCCCTTCGTTGCCTCGTCGGCTTCTCAAGGTCGTCCGCGACGCGCAGCCAGGCATCGCTCTTGCTGACCCGAAGCGCTTTGATAAGCGTTTTCAATTCCGTATTTGTTGGTCCTGTTCCCATTGTGATATGCGGGGGACGTGATTCGAACACGCGAAGGCACTAAGCCACTAGGCCCTCAACCTAGCCCGTTTGACCGCTCCGGCACCCCCGCTTCAAGTTTTTCCGCGAATTCGTCGAAACGCTTCGCCAGCGTCTCGCACGCGGCAACCACCATTTCCTTGGCATCAATTTGTCCCCAAGGTTCGACACTGAAAACAATGGTGTCGGAGTCGTAGCTGACGCTGACTATATCCTCATTGACGCGGTCCACCGCGTCGTATAGGTCATATTTCTCTATCAGCGACTTGTCGATCTTGCCATCTTTTATGATCTGCGGCGGGTATTTGTCGAGGAACACCTGCAGTTGAGGATTGTTATTGTCGACCGTGAGTTTTGCCTTGTAATGGTACCAAGCGTTGCCCGGCGACCACTTGACGTGCTGTTTGCCTGTTCCCATGACAGCGACCGCCTCTATTTCGAGCTCCTGGCCCTTTAGCAATACTGTGAGTATCATGTCTGGCTGCGCGGGCTTTATCTTCGGATCCTTGCTCTTTATCTCCCCGGCGAGAACAGTGCACGGTCCCTTTGCCTTGAGGGTCATCTGCACCATGCTCTTCGCGAGGAACTCGCCTTCAGGCGCGTCCGCCGGCGGGACTTCATATCCCTTGAGGTCCGTTGTCAATGGTATCAAACCGAGCCTGTGCGCGATTACCTCGTCATAAAGCGGTGAACTGTTCTTGAGTATCGTTATGTCATGCATCGCCACTGTGGGAACATCCTCGATTATCGTGCGTCTCAACGCGTTGGCGAAAGCAGGCGTCATGCCCTTGAGCTCGAAGACTGTTCTCTGGCCCTTGTCGGTCAATAACGTGATGCTCATACTCGTCTGCCTCTCTTGCCGCCCTTCTTCTTGCAACCGCCGTGTGGCAGTGGGGTGACGTCTTCTATGAGTCCGATACGGATTCCCATTCTGCTCAGCGAGCGGATGGCTGCCTGCGCGCCGGGTCCTGGGCTGTTCGGGCCGTTGTGGCCGCCGGGAGCACGTACCTTGACGTGCAATCCATTGATGCCCTTCTCGATGAGCTGTTCTCCGACTCGCTTCGCCGCCATTATGGCCGCGGTCGGGCTGCTCTCCAGGCGTGCGCTCTTCACGACTTGACCGCCGGAGCACACTGCCAGCGTCTCCGAACCGGTGACGTCGGTCACGTGTATGATTGTGTCGTTGTAGCTGGAGTATATGTGGCAGACCGCCCAGCGCATTCCTTCACTCATCGTCTGCGCCTCCTGTTGTCCCTTCGGTCAGGAGGCCTGCGGTCGGGCTTGACCTTCTTGACTATGGGCACCCTCTCAGGGTGGTCTTCCTTGCTCAGCGTGCTGTTCTGCACGAAACTGAGCTCTGCTTCTTCCTTGACTGTTACTATGTAACCAGGGCTGCTGACAATCCTGCCCGCAACTTTGATGTGTTGGTGCGCTATGAACTGTCTGGCCTGGACCGCGCTTCGGGCCAAGCCCTTGCGCCAGATGATTGTCTGCAACCTGCGTTCAAGCAAGTCTTTCGGCTGCAGGCTGAGTACATCGTCGAGGTTTGTGCTTCCCGCGAGGAGACCGAGCGAGTGAAGCTTTGCGAAGAGTTGTGTCTTCTCAAGTTCAGCCTGGTCGCCTGTGCTGGCTATCAACCTCTTTGCTATGGCGGTAATCCGCTTGACGGACGAAGTGATCTTGTAGATTTCGCTCTTGTTCTTCAGACCATACTCGCGCACTATCTGCTTCTCAGATTCGATGCGCTCTGCCTGCCAAGGATGTCTCGGCGTCGCGAATTTCTTCGTAGTGTTTCTTGGGTCACCCATGTATCATCACTGCTTCTTGCCCGTCTTGGGCTTCTTGACTCCGAGAACCTTGCCTTTGTTGGCTCTGAAGTTGCTACGTGTCCTCTGGCCGCGCACTGGTGCGTTCTGCATGTGGCGGACCCCCCTGTAGGAACGTATCTTCTTCATTGTACGCACGTCGCTCTCTTGAGTGAATATGAGATCGTTGCCGTTCAGCATCATGTCCTCTCCGGTCTCGCGGTCCCGTCTGCGGTTAAGCATCCAGGCAGGGAAACCGAACTTGAGTGGATTGACTATGACTTCCTCGATGCGCTTGGTTTCGGCCTCAGTCAGGTCGCCTATCCTGCGCTTCGAGTCTATATGCAAAATGTTGCATATGGCCTGGCCAAAGTTGACTCCGACACCGCGTATTCCTGCAAGACCATAAGCTATGGTTCTTGTTCCTGCTATGTCCTTGTTCGCTATACGGACGATGTGTCTGTAGTTGTCTTCTGCCATGTGTCTGCCCTGAACGACCGAAAGAACGCTTTTGCGAACCCTTCTGCCGCCCCACGTCGGGACTCGGGCAACTCCAAATGCGAGGGAAAGCCAGGGGTATATAAAGCTAGTGTCTGGCTACGGGCGGCCACCGGGGATTGAACCCGGTCCTGAAGCTCCACAGGCTTCTGTGCTACCATTACACCATGGCCGCCAATGTTGTTTTGGCGTCAGCACCCGCTATATAAAGGATGCGGCATCAATGCGAGTGTTTTGAGCGGTGGAACGCGCCCAGGATGATATGCGGCGCTATGAACGCCGCGACATAGCAAACTGAAACCAACAAGGGATTATTGGCCGCGCCGGGCAATTCCATGAGCGTGGCCAATTGCCCACTCAACCGGGTGATTATGTAGATATTGATGAGCGCAATTGCGGGTATGAACACCTCGGCCATCACATAATGTTTCTGCTGCAAGTGCTCTGTCTCTCGCACAACCACGTCGAGCATTGTGCCGAACGCGACCGCTATCACAACCAGCGCCAGTATGAGCATCGGGCCGGTGAAAACAAGCAGGAATGGCACGAGTACTATGCTGAGCACGAAATTCATCACTATCGCGACGAGAAGTACGAGCCAGTATATCATGGAATCAAGGACGCGAATCCATTTTGTTCGTTTCGATGATGCTGTCTTGAGAATCCTCTCCGCTGTGTCTATCTCTGGGGCGACCCAGCCCTTTCCTCGCAGACCTTTCCGTATGTGGTCGAGCCTATCCATAGCGTATGAGAGAGGAAGCGCACTGTTTAAGCGCTTCGCTTATTGGAGCTTCGGGATGGGAAAACATCACAGGATGCTTCATCTGTATGGACTCGCTGACAGCATAATCTTCAGGGAGTGTCGCCAGCAGCGGCACCCCTAACATCGCCTCGACGTTCGAAGGTTCCATGTCGCCATCCTTATGCCGGTTGATTATTACGCCACGCACTTTCGAGCCGAGTTCGCGGCAGGCTGATACTGTTTTCAATGTCGCGATAACAGATGGCATGTCAGCTGTCGTGACCACTATGACTTCGTCCGCTGCTTTCAATGCGGATAATGAATCAGGACCTAGGCCACTTGCGGTGTCGATTAGGGCGACATGCGCAAGGCCCTCGACGTGTCTTTTGAGCCCGAGAAGGTGTTCTGGTTTTACTCCGTGATCCATGGCAAGGGAACCTGGAACGAGCCGGGTTCCGCTTGGTGAATGAATGTACAGCGCATCGCGTGGCGCGTTCTTGCCGACCAGTACAGAATGCAAAGTCGCTTCGAGTTTCGGCGAGCCGAGACGCAAGCCAACGCCCGGGGTGTCCAGGTCTGCGTCCACAACCACGTTGTCGAGCCCGAGCTGCGTAAGCGCGGTCGCGAGGTTAATCGCCACCGTAGTTTTCCCGACGCCACCCTTGCCAGAGGCTATCGCGACCACTTTAGTCATTCTTGCCCTCCACTATCTGTTTTATGTGGTTCACGAACTCTTTCGTTCGTTCAAAATAATCACTCATCACATCTATCGTGACTTCCATGTCTCCCTCTTCGAGATGGGACGTCATCGTCACGAAACGTCGGTATTCCTGTGATCTGTCGAATGGCGCCTTTTCGATGCGCTTGAGTTTCAAGTAGA
>CAYSVV010000030.1:0-7371 GCA_964434695.1 uncultured Methanosarcinales archaeon | reverse complement strand
CCTCGTTTCGAGCGGCAGGAGTCTCTATGGCTGCTGCGATGTAAGGCGCGACGTCATCTATGTAGCTGAACGCCCTGCTCTGCTTGCCATCGCCGAAAATAGGCATTGACTTGCCCTGCATGACGTTGTTGATGAATATGCCCAGCACGTTGCGGTAGGTGTCGCCGTGATGCTGCCTTTCCCCATAGACGTTGTGCGGCCGGAATATGGTGTAGTCCAGGCCGAACATCTCGTGCGCAGCTTTCAGGTCGAGCTCGATGGCATACTTGGCCACTCCGTATGGATCCTCGGGTTGAGGAACCAGATCCTCACGCATGGGCAGCTGGTTCTTGCCATAGACTGCGATGCTGCTGGTGAAGACAAAATGCTTGACACCGTTCTTCACGGATTCGTTGATCAGGTTTATGCTACCCACTAGATTGTTCTCATAGTTGAACTTCCTGATGAAATGGCTGAGTCCTTCAGCTGCATAAGCGGCCAAATGGAAAACGTAGGAGAATTTGTGCTCGCTGAACATCCGCTCTAGCAGCGTGCTGTCCGTGACGCTGCCCTTGACGAAAGTCGCGCCCTTGGGAACGTTCCTTTCGAAACCACCGCTGAGGTCGTCGAGCACGACCACGGAATAACCCCTACTGACAAGATTCTCGGCGACGTGGGACCCTATAAACCCCGCGCCTCCGGTAACAAGCACACTATCCTTCATTAATACACCTCGACGGAGCGCCCCCATTTTGATTATTAAAGCTAATGGATAAGGAGTCAGGACGACCAGGTCTTCAAAAGCATCGTGAACCTGGCGCCTATCGAATGTGCAGTGGCTTTCTGAATGAACAACTCGTGGCAGGCCCGGGCCACGTTACGCCGGGTCGCGGAGTTGCGCTTAAGCGCAAGGATTTGTTTCGCCAAGGCGTCAGGGTCGCCACAGGGTACCAGGACAGCAGCATTGCCGAAGAACCGTCTTGCTGCCGGCGTGTCACCCGTGATCAAAGGCTTGCCGCAGGAAATTATCTCGAACGCCTTGTTGGGCACGACGCGTTGCGTCTTTGGAGTCGTTCCGAATATGCCTAGACAGACATCTCCGCGCCGGATAACAGGAGGTAGGGCGGCATAGGGCTGCATCCCGCGCCAGTCGACGTTCTTCAAAACCAGTTCATCCGCGAGCTTTCGCATCTCCTCATAGGTCTGGCCCGCGCCAGTCATGTCAAACCTTATGTCATCGTGCTTTTCGAGTAGCTTCGCCGCGCGCAGGATGAATTCTATTCCCTGTAAAGGTATGAACGTGCCGTGGAACTCTACGATGAAACCTTTATGTGGTTCATCGCCGGGCGTGAAGACTTCGTCATCAGTACCTATCAGCACCTCTTTGAACTTCTCTCGTTTGCTGCCGAATGTATCCACGAAATAGTCGATGTGCTCTTCGGTGTCGAGAATGACGTGATCTGCCATGGCGCAGGCGAGCTTGTCGCCCCACCAGAGCAGCTTCGACTTCAGGCTTCCGTCCTTGACTAGCTTCCGGTCGATCACCAGGGTGTCATAATCAGATATGAACGCGTCGAAAACAATAGGCCTGCGGTGCCACCACTTCAACAGCCAGCAGAGCAGGATTACTGGCTTTCCTGTCGCGATGATTATATCAGATTTAGGGCGTAGCAGCGTCATCCCGATGCGAACCATACCAAAGATGCCCTTGCGCACGCATTGGCTCACCTCAACGCCGTTTTTAGCAAGACCATTTCGCAGCACCCTGGCCCTCGAGTATTCCTCGCCATACCTTCCAAGGAAGAGCGCTCTCATGTTTCCGTGTTTTTTACGGCGCTTTAATGCGTTGCGTATCCTAAATGAACTATGTATCATAATCCATATAAACGAAGCGGTCGGTGGGTGAACAAAGAGGTAACAATGAAAGCCATCATACTTGCGGCTGGATACGCGACAAGGTTGCATCCACTCACGCTGAACACTCCAAAGCCATTGCTTCCGGTCGGAGGAGCGCCACTCCTAGACCATCTGGTCGCAAAGCTCGACAAGACCGAAGTGGACGCGATTTACGTCGTGACCAACGACAAGTTCTACTCGCATTTTCTGGAATGGTCGATGAACGTCAAGAGCAGGGCGAAGCTTATAGTGATGAACGACGGCACGAAGACCAACGAAGACCGACTGGGTGCTGTCGGCGACATCAAGTTCGCGATGGATCGCGCCAAGATAGACGACTCGATAATAGTTCTAGCCGGCGACAACCTTTTCGATTTCGACCTTCGAGATGTAGTTCGATTGCACATAGAACGAAAGGCCAGCGTTGTCTCGGTGTATGACATCAAAGATCCAGCCAAAGCCGCCGGCAAATATGGGGTCGTCGAGATAAATGACGAAGGCAGGATAACTGGACTGGAAGAGAAGCCGGAGAACCCGCGCACCAGCCTGGTGTCTACTTTCTGTTATCTTTTCTCGAAGCCGGATGTATCTTTCATACGCGAGAAGCTCGATTCAGGGATGCCGCTCGACAATGGCGGTGACCTCATCAGGATGCTGGTAGAGGACCGGTCGATGTTCGCGCACACTTTCAGCGGAGCGTGGTACGACATAGGGTCGCACGAGCAGTACGAGGAAGTGCAGAATATATACGGGAGGAAATGATGGCGAAATTTCTTGTGACTGGCGGAGCCGGTTTCATAGGCAGCAACACAGTCATAGAGCTGGTCAAGCGCGGGCACACCGTGCGAGTGCTCGACAACCTATTTTCTGGAAAAGAAGAGAACCTTTCTCCTGTCCGGGATAAGATCGAGTTTCTTAAAGGCAGTATAACCGACGCAGCGACCTGCGCAAAGGCCTGCGAAGGGATGGATTATGTCATTCATCTCGCGGCAATAGCGAGCGTGCCGCGTTCTGTCAAGGAACCGTTGCCTAGCGACGAGGCGAACGTCAGGGGCACGTTGCAGATGCTCATCGCAGCCAAGGACGCTGGCGTTAAACGGCTGGTCTACGCTGGAAGCAGCAGCGCCTATGGAGACCAGGAGGCCCCAGTGAAATCCGAAGACTTGGTCGCGATGCCGAAATCACCCTATGCCGTCAGCAAGTATGCCGGCGAGCTATACTGCAAGGTATTCAACGACCTTTATGGGCTTGAGACAGTGGTGCTGAGGTACTTCAACGTGTTCGGCCCGAGGCAGGATCCGAACAGCCAGTATGCGGCGGTCATACCCAAATTCATAACAGAGATGATCGCCGACAGGTCGCCAGTGGTATTCGGCGATGGCAAACAGACAAGGGACTTCACTTTCGTATCCAACAACGTGTTCGCTAACATCGCGGCCTGCACAGCGCCGAACGCTGCTGGCGAGACAGTAAACATCGCCTGTGGCGAGAACATAGATCTCAACGCGTTGGTGGCCATGATGAACAAAGTTCTTGGCACAGCGATCGAGCCCACGTATATCGAGCCGAGAAAGGGTGACGTGTTGCACACGCTGGGAAATGTTGACAAGGCCAAGCGTGTTCTCGGCTATGTGCCTTTGGTAGGGATGGAAGAAGGGATACGCCTGACTGCGGAGTGGCTCAAAGGTACAACAAAACCAGCGTGAGTATGCTCCAGGTCACGGCAGTAAGAGCCATTCGCCAGTCCAAAACCATCTTGTGTGGGTGCCTCGCCAGGGGGCTGCCAGAGTCAGCCAACCAGGCGTGTCGTATGACTCCGTAGAACGCGAAAGGTAATGTGAACATCAGCGAATGCGGTCCGTGCACGAATGAGTACAGAGAGTAGCTCATCATAAGCATGGTTGCGGATATCCCGAGCAGCAGGAAAGACCCGTGCGGGGTGTATCCTCCGAGGGCGGGTCGGCTTTCCTTACCTTCCTGCAGTCTGGATTCCGCCAGCCGCTTGCCCACTCCCAGCTCCATTGCCAGGAAAAACGCGCAAAGAATCAGCCAGGGAGATATTGTGACGCCTATGGCGAAAGCGCCGACAGCCGCGCGCAGGACAAAGTTCGTTCCTAGTGCTATGACATCAAGTATCGGTTCTGTTTTCAGGAGCATGGTATAGATTGCCATCATCCCGATAAGGATGGAGCCCGCGACTAGAGCGCCGGTGCTGAAAGACAGTGTGGCGAGACCTGCTGCCACAAGGACCAGCGATAATATCGCCGCAGTCATAGGTCTAACTGCGCCGGATGCAACAGGCCTGGAGCGCTTCTCGGGATTCTTCCTGTCCAGGGAAGCGTCCCATATGTCGTTCAGGGCATAGCCTGCGCTGGACAACAGGCAGAGCCCGATAAACGCGAGAATGCTCGCTTTCCAGGCTCCCGTGTCCGCGATGGAACCCACGAAGAACAGGGGAACGAAGGCGATCACGTTCTTGTACCACTGTTCAGGCCTGCACAACCTAAACAGTGCAACTCCCCTCGCGTAGTGACTCATGCTGGATGCTGCGTCCATAGCGTTATTAAGCATTTCGCCTCAAAAGTTATAATCCCATGGATCCAAACAAGCGTATGCGCGTCGTGATAATGGTCGAGTTCTTCCCGGTGAACGGGAAAGACGCTCCCACAGGAGGAGTCGAGCAAAGAGCCGCGGCCATAGCGAAACGCCTTGACCATGAAGTGCTGGTCCTCTGTTCCCACCAGCCTGGACAACCGCGCGAACATAAATTCGGCAACGTCAGGGTGCGTAGAGTCGGCCCTAGCTATCCCTACAGTAATTCTGGTAACATATTTCCTAGGCTTGGATTCGCATATCGCTTGATAATCGAGGCGCTGAAATCCAAAGCAGACGTGATCGATGCGGAGTCTTTCCTCTGCTATCTTCCAGGAGCATTAGCGCGAAGATTCGGAAGTTCAAGAGTGATCGCGACCTATCACGAATGTTGGCTCGGCAATTGGATACGTATCAAGGGAATCATAACTGGCACTTTCGGCACGGTCTGGGAAAGACTATCGCTGTTGTTAGGATTCGACAAGGTCATAGCAGTAAGCGAATCAACCCGAAAACAACTCGAAAGGCACGGAGTAAGCAGCGTCGTCGTTCCTAACGGAGTGCCGTTGTCCGAATTCAGGAAAGCATCGCCCAGAAAAATCGTGACATTCATAGGGCGGCTTGTTCCGGGAAAGAACTGTGACATCCTGCTTCGCGCGGCGGCACTGATGAACTCAGATGTGAAAGTGATGATCATAGGCGATGGCCCTGAACGGAACCGTTTGGAGGCCATGGCTCGCAGGTTCGGCATCGACGCCGAATTCAAGGGAAGGATGAGAACAGGAGCGATGCGGCGCATATTGTCGTCAAGCGTCGCGTTCTGCCTGCCCAGTTCTGTGGAGGGCTTTGGCATAAGCGCGGTAGAGGCCATGGCGAGCGGCGTTCCTGTGGTGGCCGCGGACATCCCTCCTCTGCGCGAAGTCGTAGGAAAAGCAGGTTTGCTCGTTCCGGTCCGTAATGAAAAAGCTACGGCAGCCGCGCTGGACAGGATAATCCAAAACAAGTCATACAGAAAGCTACTTTCAAAGGCGGCTTCAGAACGCGCGAAGAAGTATGACTGGGATGTAATAGTGCGTGATTACGAAAAGGCCATAATGCATAAAAGCGCAGGCAGGCGCTAAATCAGGATGAAAAACGCACTGTTGGTATGCGCAGATGACGGGAAAGCACCCCATTTCTCCTGGCAGGTCAGCCACGCATTGCAATCCCTGGGCTGGGGGGTCAACACTTTCAATTACCGGTCCATGCAGTTGCACCGCCTCGCATTGGGCAGATCGCACATATCAAAATCCTTGCTGAAGACAGCGAACGCGTTGAAACCCGATCTCGTGTTCGTGATAAAAGGCGAGTCGCTGCTTCCGGGCACGATAGATGCGTTGCGCAAGCAAGGGGCAAAGACCGCTAACTGGACTCTCGACGAGCCATTCGGCGAATTCAGTATGCACAACAAGGTGCAGACCATACCTGAATATGATTCGTTCTTCATATTCGACAGCCATTACTGCAAACTCCTGGAGGAAGCCGGCGCGAAAAACGCAGTGTTCCTGCCCTGTAGCAGCGAACCGATACTTTACCACGAACAGCTTCCCTGGGAAAAAAGGCAATACTTGTGCGACGCGGGTTTCGTAGGATCTCACCAGCAAAACCGCCAGGCAGTGCTCGAGCGGGTCGCGGATTTGGATGTCAAGGTCTGGGGATATCGCTGGCCTTCGATATCCCATGACAGCCCATTATGGCCCAAAATAGAACGCGAAATCCCGAAGGGCGACAAGACCATGAAAGGCCTGAATAGGATGTGTCTCCTGTGGAACAGCATACGGTGCAACATAAACGTTCACCATATGCAGGCGAGGCACGACGGCGCCAACCTGAGGGTGTTCGACCTTATGGCGACGAAGAGTTTCCAGCTATGCGATATGATCCCTGGGCTGGATGAAGTGGTCAAAACCGGACAGGATGTGATAGCATACCGTTCTCCGGCGGAATTGAGAAAGATGATATCTTATTTCTCCGAAAGCGAAGATGAACGCAAGAGGATCGTGGATAAGGCCTACGATGCATTGGTCGCGCGGCACAGGACGTTGCACAGAATGAAGTTGGCGCTGTGCGAACTCGGGCTTCAGGCGCGTGAAAGACCGACGCGCAACAACTGTCGCACTTCTTTGAGGTCGACCACGCGCAAGACCAAAAGGGCGACCGCATAGACTGCGACACCGACGCTTCCAGCTATAGTCACGTTTAGATATGGATTCGTGACAAGGTTCTTTGAGAATTCTATGGCGAAGTACATCGCCACGCCGGCAAAGGCGGTCTTTATCCAGGATACCAATGGGGTTGTCCTGGGCAACACGATATGTATCGTCCAGGCAGAGACGGCCAGCATGGTCGCCTGCGCCGCGATGTTGGCTATGCCTACTCCTAAAGTGCCAAGCGAGGGAATCAGGCAGACGTCAAGGACCAGGTTCACGGCCGCGCCAGCCACCATAACGATCGCGAAGGTCTTCGGCCGGTTAAGCCCCAGAAGGACAGAAGTGTTCACGATGGCAATCGCGCCGAGCACTTGGGATATGGTCAGCCACTGCAGCAAAGGCGAAGACGGGCTGTAGGCCACCGGGAAAAGGATGTTCAGTATAACGTGGGAGAAAGCGACGATGCCAAGTCCCAGGGGCAACATCGCCACCATCAGATAGCGCTGCATCTTCCGCAATCCCTCCGAGAGCCGCTTGTCCCTGAGAGTGAACAACTCGACGCTCACTGGAAAGACTATCAGCGCGATGGCCTTTGGCAGCATCTTGAGCGTCGATGCTATTGGTTTTGCGATGTTGTAGAAACCGACCTCGGACAACGGTCTCCAGAACGTCAATGCTATGGTGTCGGCATAGGAAAGCACCCAGGCGGCCACTA
>CAYSVV010000029.1:0-7429 GCA_964434695.1 uncultured Methanosarcinales archaeon | reverse complement strand
GCGGTGTACTTGGGCGAGACGCCAAGAGCGGACTTCAGGTCCGATAGCGCGTCGCTTACCGCATCAGAAGGCTCATCCGGCTCGTCGACCGAATCGTCAACTGAATCCGAGATGTCTGTCGTTGACTCCTTTTCTGCCGGGCCTGAACAGGCCGCGAGCATCAATACCATCAAAATCGCTAAGAGTCTCATTTTCTCCCCCCTAAAAATAATTATTAAAAAAGAAAAAAAATATGCCTAGAAGTTGAACTTCTCGGCGTACTTGCCTATGATGGGCAACGGCTTCATCTTGTCCTGGGCGGCGTTGATTATGCCGATTATCCAGAGGATGAAGCATACCAGGAAACCTATCGGCCAGATTACGAACCAGCCGATTATCGGTATAACTCCCAGCACCGACACCACCACATACGCGATGAACAATACCAGGCTCTGCTTGGCATGGTACATCGCGAACCTGTTGTCCTTCTTCGCCAGAAGAACTATGAGGAATCCGATTATGCCAAGCACGTACGCTAGAATCGCGAACAGCTTGCTGTCGTCGTCCCCTGAACTTTTCATATTTGCCATTGTCTCCTCCTTGTAATAGGATTAATCGAAGATTAACCCCCCTTGTCGACGAAACAGGAAATCGGGGTTTATAAAGATTAGTGCTGGAAGCTCACAAACCCAGAGAAGATATCAGTTTCTGGCGGTCGAAAAGCTCGATGTCCGCGTATTCCTGGCCTGTGCCGATGTAAAGAATAGGCTTCCTGGTGACATAGCTGACAGATATGGCCGCCCCACCCTTGTCATCGACATCAGCTTTAGACAGTATTATCCCATCTATACCCACTGCTTCATCGAACTGCTTGGCCTGCTCAACGCAATCGTTGCCGGTTATGCTCTCGCCCACAAAAATAGTCATGTCCGGCTTCGCGACGCGAACTATCTTGCGCATCTCGTCAATCAGGTTCACGTTGCTGTGGAGCCGGCCGGCCGTGTCTATGAGCACCACATCGGTGCCCTTGGCCGTCGCGTGCTTTATGGCGTCGAAAGCGACCGCTGCCGGGTCAGAACCGTAGTCCTGCTTTATGACCTTGACACCTAATTTGTTGCCGTGCTGCTCAAGCTGATCTATCGCGGCCGCCCTAAAAGTGTCTGCCGCCGCGAGCACGACGCTCATCTTGTTGGAAAGGAACATATTGGCCACCTTGGCTATGGACGTGGTCTTGCCTGAACCGTTCACGCCAACGAAACAAATAACGAAAGGTTTCTTGGCCTTGGCCTTCGCGACGATATCTATCGGCGCCAAGCCTAGTATCTCGTTCAGCGAGGCGCGCAATGTGTCGGTGACCACCTTCTCGACCTTGCCGCGCGGAAGCGGCTTGTCCACCAATGCATCTTTGAGATCGAACTTGAGCTTCTCTATGACTTCGACAGCGACGTTGTTCTCGAGCAACGCCACCTCGAGCTCCCAGAAAAGGTTCTCGAACTGAGTTACATCTATCTTGGTAGTGGTAATGGCCTGGGAGAGCTTGCCGAAAATGCCGGATTTCTCCTCCACCGAACCGACGGCCTTGACAGGAACGCGATGCTCGGGTTTCTTAGGAGGGGCAATCTTAGTAGAGGGTTTGGGCGCGACCCCAGGAGTCGGCTTTGCTAGTTCTGGCTTCGGCGCTTCTGGTTTCACTACGGTCTTGGGCGCCTCGACTTTGCGGACAACTCCATCATCCATCGGCGCGGCCGGCGGAGGAAGCACGGGCTCCTCCTGCTCCTCTTCAACCTTGATTTCAGGAACGGGTTCGGGCTCGCTCTCTCCATCCAGAGGAGTATGCAAGTCTATGTCGCGGATTATGCCCTCTATCTGGTCAGCGTCTATTGGCTTTTCTTTCTTCGGCGCTGGCTTCTCAGGAGCCTTCTTTTCACTCTTGGGTTTCTTCGGCGCTTCCTTCTGCTCGTCTTTCACCGAGTCCGAGACTCGATGGAAGAAACCCTTCTTTTTTTCACCCTGCTCCTCGGTGATTGCCTCCTCGGCGGGTTCTGCGTCCTTGCCCTCGACCTTACCTGAGAAAGACTTGACTACGGACTTCAACTTGTCCTTTAGAAACTTGAACATCAGCGGACAAGCTTGCGGAGGCGTTCCTGAACCTCGGTGGACTTCTTCGAGAGGCCATCCATATTCTTTGCAAGCTCCTCCTTTGCCTTTACCACACGGTCGCTCTGCTGGGCCAGAAGTTCGCGGACTTCCGAAATGTTCTTGCCCACAACGACACCCGCACCTACACCAACCAACATCTCAGCCGAATCATCAAGAGTTGCCTTGGCGAAAATTCCCGAAGCGACGGGGACCAGGACACTGGTGCCGGCCTTGACTTTGCCGAGTTCAGCGACTTCCTGTGAAACGCCGGCGATGCCGGCTATCTGCTCGTCCAGCTGCTCGATCTGCTGCTTCATGACGGCGACCTGCTGTTCCGCGCCCTGCATCTCCATGTATATCTGCTGCAGCTCGCGCAATTCTTCCTCGGAATAATCCTTCGCCATACTACTCCAGCTTTTTCAGAATCTCGCGGATGAAATCCTCATACTTGCGCTCACCTTCAAGAAAGACAATCGTCTCATCGGTGACTATCTTCTCACGCTCGAAATGCTCGAGTTCGCGGCGCACGAGTATGTGCAGGAATTCCCTCTCGCGGTCGGTCAGTATCATGGTACTGAGTCAAAGAAGACCGTTTATAAGTGTTTCCTGAGTTCGGCCATCTTGTCGATAACGAAAGCACTGCGTTCCTCCAAAGTCCCTTGAGGAACGCGGATTATTTTGAAACCCATATTCTCGTATTCACTCGCTATCACCGAATGCATCCTGGCCGCCTGGGCAGCGTCCTCGCGACGGATATCGTTGCTTTCATGGGAAGGAAGCAGGTCGAAGAAGAAAACAGGGATGGAATTGTCCATTCCTGCGTCGGGCATCTCACCCGTCCTGCCCATCTCCCGCGAATAGGCGATGGAATCAACGAAATAACGATCCAGCAGGACCGGCTCGGACTTTGATAAAGAATCCACGCGCGCCATCCTCACGCCCTGCAGCTCACAGATGCGGCGCTGGAAGCCCGGCGATTCCCAAGGACGAGGGTTGCCCTTGGCCTTTTCTATGCGAATTATGGACTCGGCCGCCTCGTGCACGACGGCGAAACCATGCTCCTTCTCCAAATGCAAAATCACCGAGCTCTTGCCGCAACCCGGGCCGCCGCTGAATATGAAGAAAGACATGATTACCCTAACTCAACCAGAGTTATAATATTACTGCATGAACAAGGTGACCACAGACTGCGCCGACCGGACAAACTCGCTACGCTCGTAGCCCAGTCGTCTGCGCCGACCGGGAATCGAACCCGGATCTGAGCCTTGGCAAGGCCCTATTCTACCACTAAACCATCGGCGCGTTGTTTTGTCGTTGCAATACGGCCCCTTATTAATATTTCCTGGCCGCAACGACCTGATGAGCCCGCCCGGACAAACGTCACTACGTTCCGAGCCCGTGCGTTCTCTGATGAGCCCGCCCGGATTTGAACCGGGGACATCCGCTGTGTAAAAGCGGCGTCATAACCACTAGACCACGGGCTCGACAAAGCGTTGCTCCACCTATAACATATATATAACGTGTGCCTTCGGAATAGCGTGGAAGACAGAATCTATACCATAGTCGTCGAGCAGAAAGAAGCCACTTGGAAGAGCATGATTATGGACCTGGTGTCCTCGGAAAATATGGATCCGTGGAACGTGGACATCTCGGCGCTTACATCCAGATATCTCGAACGCATCCGTTCGATGAAGAACGCCGAGCTCAAGATAAGCGGAAAGATGCTATTGTGCGCGGCGCTGCTGCTGAAAGTCAAGAGCGCGCGTCTTGTCGGAGAAGACCTGAACGAGTTCGACCGGCTGATAGCCCAGAACGAAATCGACGAGGATGAATTCTACGGCGAACTCGAGCACGTGCCACGCGGACCTATGGATCCGCCAGCGCTCCTGCCCAGGACGCCCCAGGCAAGGACGAGAAAAGTCACTGTCTTTGATTTGGTGAAGGCACTTGAAAAAGCGCTCGAGACAAAACACCGTCGGCTGATCAAACTCGGCTCGCCTGAAGCACAGGCAATAATGCCGAACAAGCCCATCGATGTGGAACTGGCGAGCAAGCAGGTCTACAAACAAGTACGGGAGTGGCTGACGATAAACAGTCGACGAAGAATGAAGTGGTCCCAGTTGATTCCAGAGGAAGCCGGCAGGGAAATGCGCCTCTGGACATTCATACCATTGCTGCATCTGGGCACTGCCCGCAAGCTCGACATCGAGCAGAGCGAGGCGTTTGGCGACTTCGAGATAGGACTTCCGGATTAGGTTTTTATACCATATGCGAAAAGCGTCTTATGGGCCCGTAGCTCAGCCTGGTTAGAGCGCTGGTCTTATATGACCACACATCGTACGCGGTGTGACGCTGAGACAGCCAGAGCGCCCGGGTTCAAATCCCGGCGGGCCCACTTATTTTTTTGTCGGGGGGAATAATATGGAATTAAGGAAACGGTTGGGCGATGCCCACACATTCTTTCGGGTCCGGCCAGTTCTGGCGACCCTAACCGCAGGAGCCGCTACGTTTGGCGCGGTGGCCATGACCCAGACGTTAGACGCTGAATGTATAAAGAAAATGTACACGCTCAGCCTGACCCTGCTCTCGACAGCGATGTTCTATTCCGAAATGATGCACTGCGCCGCGAACTACGCCAGGATAGCGCTCGACGTCGAAAGACGCACGCTGCAAATAGCGGCGCGCGACAAGCAATCGCTGCCCTACATCAGCGAGTGGGCCCGCCGGCACGGGAAGAAAACAGAGCTCATCGAAGCGCTGGACAACATAAGGTACTGGAACGCCTACGAGTCAGGAAGATAGTTTTTCCACCACATAAATCGTTTAATACGCCGCTTCTGAACGTGCGGGAATGCGCGACATCGTCTGCCCCGAACCAGCCTACCAGCGAGTATTGGCCGCCGGCCTCGACAAGAGGATAATGGCGAGTCGCGAGAAGATACACGACCTGTTCCTCTACAACGGCTGGTGCGACGCGATGGAAGAACAACGCAAGCGCACGATGACAGCAACCAAAAATTTCGGCTGCGCAAGACGACACATAGATGCGCTGGACTATTTCGACGCGTTCGAGAAAGCAGACAAAGAGCACAATGGTTTGTTGTTCGAGGACAAACTCTCTGAATTGATGCTCAAGCATCCGAGCGCGTTCGCGCAGATGGTAATCGGAAAGGACGTCGAGAAATATCTCAAATACGGTTTCCCGACGAGACGATCGCTGGAACAGGCGATGGTGAGCTACGTCTCCGAGAACTACCGTGACATCATGTTCCACAAGGAACAGTACTGTTGGAGGCGCAACGGCAGGCACACCACTTTAAACCACGACCTCCACGGCGATTTCTTCCTCTGGCAGACGGAAGTTGCTGGCGAAGAACGGAAGGCGATGACTCTTTTCGGAGAAGAGACGGAATTCGACAGCGCGATGAAATCCGAGTCGACAGGCATCTCGGGCTATTATTCAGAATGGCCGCGTTTCCTCCTCACTTTGCTTTGCTATGCCCAGGCCACCGGCAACGCAGGCATACCCGAGATAACCGAGTGGCAGAAGACCGAACAAGAAGTCGGTGCCCGAGGGACCGCAACCACCGAATGCATGTTCGGCGAGGCCAGCCACTGGGGACTCGAAATAATGATGGACCGCGAACTTCTAAGATATGGAGAAAGACCGCGCGGAAGCACCATTTCACTGGACAGTCATTCCGAAAAAATGCACAACGTCCCCTATCTATCCGGAAGGAAGCTGATGATCGCGAGGAGTTCCGAAGAGGGCAAAGAACTCTATCCTGATTGCAGATGCAAATACGTCGACGTGCTGGAATTCGACGAGGACGACCTGCCGCACCTGCTCAGAGGAACCTACCGCTTCTTCGGCAGGGACAGGACGCAGATGAAACTGATAATGCGCTATTTCCAACTCGAGCCACTGAGAAAGTTGGGCGAACGAATCATCGCCATCGCCGACAGGAATCTCAACGCGCCGAACAACTAGGCCTTTCTGACGAAAGTATAAAAAGGGAACGCAGACGCCGGGAGTCTACGCCCTGGTAGTCTAGTTCGGTCAAGGATGCCGCCCTTTCAAGGCGGTGACGTGGGTTCAAATCCCGCCCAGGGCATTGCTCATGCAATGGTATGGGCAGGTTCGGAGCGCAGCGACAGAATCCGCCCAGGGCATTGTGAATGTCAGTTCACATCTAGTAACATTTATAAGTAGGTTGCTTTGCCGCAGACTCAATGAAGAGAAGTTCCCGTCGATGGAAGAAGAAGCGGCAAATGCGCTGGAAGTGGCAGCGCAAGCGCATAAAGAAGGAGCGCCGGAAGAGGCGCGCACGAGCCTCCTAGACTTCTGGCAACCCGTTCTCGGTCAGATATCGTCTCACTTCCTGCTCCAGGCTCTGCCGGGCAGGCGCGTATTCCGGACATTCTGGATCCAGCCGGCCACCACTCACTTTCACGCAATATACGCGTTCCACGTCGAGCGCGCCTCTCCGCGACCTAACCCGGAAGCTCGCCGATAGATCTTCAACCACCACGGTGCCCGCGTAACTACCGTCGACAACCCTCTCGCTCACCTTCACTCTCGCGCTGCTAGCTGTTCTCATTTTACGCTCCTCGGTCCCATAGATAGGGACCTAACAAATAATGACCGCAATCAGAATCTTAGATTTGCCATCCATACCCGTTTTAGTCACCGCCTGCTCAAAAATATTGCGTTTTCCGCCGTCGGGCGACCACAGCAACCTTTATATACAACATCTTAACTCCTGAAAACTCCGACGAGACGGTCAAACTGTCCCGACGGATTCACCTCCAAACGTCGCGGCCTACACAAGCGGCCATTTCTCGACGCGAATCAAACTCATTGAACATGAGCAGTCCACCCGAGAGTGGACTGTGATGGAAGGATGGAGCCATAGCTACAACAAGTAAAGTCAAATGTGAAGTTTTGCGATATACGTACAGTGGATTCCCTGTTTATCCTGCAGGAGGTTGCTGCTATGAGAATCCCGCTAAGACATGCAAGTCAAAGCCGCAAGGCTTGGCGGACTGCTCAGTAACACGTCGATAACGTACCCTCATGTCGGGGATAACCTCGGGAAACTGAGGATAATACCCGATAGGAGATGGATACTGGAATGTACCATCTCCTAAAGCATACGCGCGCGAGGATCGGTCGGCGGCGGATTAGGTCGTTGGCGGTGTAAAGGACCACCAAGCCGAAGATCCGTAAGGGCCGTGAAAGCGGTTGCCCTGAGAGGGACACTTAGATACTGGTCCCAGCCCTACGGGGTGCAGCAGTTAGGAAAACTCC
>CAYSVV010000028.1:0-7815 GCA_964434695.1 uncultured Methanosarcinales archaeon | reverse complement strand
CACAAGACCGCGATAGCTGGTCCTCCCGGAATCCCGGCTCACGCTCTTGCTGATGATCCTGCTTTGGGTGTTCGGAGCGAGATGGATGACCTTGGCACCGTTGTCCTGGTGCTGTCCGCGACCGGCATAGGCAATGCTCAGAACATCCGCGCGGCTGTTCTCCCCTGCCAGGACCACGCTCGGATATTTCATCGTGGTGCGGCTGCCGAGATTGCCGTCAATCCATTCAACTACTGCGTCCTTGTGCGCGATGGCTCTTTTTGTGACGAGGTTGTAAACATCAGAAGACCAATTCTGCACCGTGGTGTAGCGCACGCGGCTGCCTTCCATCGCTATGACTTCCACGACAGCGGCATGCAGAGATTGCGTGCTGTGGATAGGCGCGGTGCAGCCCTCGATGTAATGGACGTCCGCCCCTTTGTCCGCGATGATGAGCGTCCGCTCGAACTGGCCAAGGTTCTTGGCGTTGATCCTGAAATAAGCCTGCAAGGGCACGTTCACCTTCACGCCAGGAGGCACGTAGATGAAACTGCCTCCGCTCCAGACCGCGCTGTTCAACGCGGCGAACTTGTTGTCGTCCACGGGAACTACCGTCGCCAGATGCTTTCTTACGAGATCGGGATGCTTCTTGAGCGCGGTATCCATGTCGGTGAATATCACTCCCTGTTTCGAAAGGTCCTCTTTGATGCTGTGATAGACCATCTCGCTCTCGAACTGCGCGCCAACACCGCCAAGGAAGTCGCGTTCGGCCTCGGGAACCCCCAAACGGTCGAAAGTCGCCTTGATATGATCCGGCAATTCCTTCCAGCTCGACACTTTCTTGTCGGACGGACTGACATAGTAGCACAGCTTGGAAAAATCTATCCCGGAAAGGTCAGCTCCCCAGCCCGGCAAGGGCTTGGCGGAGAAAACCTTGAGGGCGGACAGCCGGAAATCAACCATCCATTGCGGCTCACCCTTGCGCTTGCTGATGCCAAGCACGACGTTCTCGCAAAGGCCATCACACGCCTTGAACACCGGGCAGTCCTTGACCGAGAAACCATACTTTTCGGCGTAGTCCTCGTTCACGACGACCATCGAAAGCCCTCCGACTCGATCTGCTGGGCGAGTTCCTCGCCGCCGGAACGGACTATCTTCCCATTGGCCATCACGTGGATGGAATCCGGCTCGAGATATTCGAGCAACCTTCTGTAATGGGTGATTATCAAAGCGGAAAAGCCAGGACTCCGCAACTTCGACAAGGCCTGGGCCACCAGTTTTAGGCCGTCGACATCCAAACCGCTGTCCGGCTCGTCAAGAATCGCCAATCTTGGCTTGAGAACGAGCATCTGCAGCATCTCACGGCGCTTTCGCTCGCCACCCGAGCCCTTGTCAAGGGGCATCTCAAGGAAGGAACGGTCCAGGCCAAGCGATTCCAGCGCGTACTTCAGAGATTCGTTGTAATCGTGAGGAGTCGACCGCGGAAATCTCTGGCGGAACGCCTGCAGCAGGAACGCGTTGAGCGTGACCCCAGGAATATCTGTCGGAGTCTGGAACGCGAGGAAAACGCCTTTCCTGGCGCGCTCTTCCGGAGACATGGACAACAGGTCTTCTCCGTCCAGGAATAGCACGCCTTTGACATCGCAACCAGGATGTCCTGATATCGCCTTGGCCAGCGTGCTCTTGCCCGTGCCGTTGGCGCCCATCAAAGCATGGATCTGTCCGTCAGGGAGAGATAAATCAAGCCCGTCAATAATTTTCCTTCCGCCGAACGAAACTATAAGTCCTTTGGCATCAAGAGCCATCGCCTCTCCGACGCCCCTTCTTTTTCTCTGTTGCCTTCTTCGCTTTTGTCTTCGCTTTCGGCTCCTCTTCTTCCTCAGCGGGCACTTCCTCAGACCCGCCGCAGCAGCCGCATTGCAACGCGTGCGGCTTTATGGGCGGCGTGCCTTCGTAGTAATCATCGAGAATCTTCATTGCGTCGTCGAAGTTCGGTTCGTCTTTCTGTTTTTCTTTAGGAGATTCGTCCATAGTCACTTGCAATAGCAGATCCTGCAGCCCTCCTTGATGGTGTCATCCACGCTGCGGTGGATCTGGCATAGCACGCGTGTCTTATGCGCCTCGCGCATCAACCGGGCTATGGCGGCATAGCAGCTCTTGTTGTCCTTGATCCTGGCGGCGTGGTTTTTCACGACATCCTTGAAAGATTGCGGAAGACCCACTTCCTTGCCACGCTTGCCGCTCACGTACTGGCTGACCGCGGCCTCTGTGACGCCCAGGAAAGCGGCGATGCTCTTCTGGTCAAGACCGCGCTCCTTCAACGCCATGGAAAGCTCGCGCCTAACGGCAGGCAGAAGATAGTACACTTCCACTTCCAGCGGCTGCAGGCACGACACTCTCCCCATGACAGCTATTAACAATGGTTAATTTATAAGGATTGCGCATTGAGGCAATCACAAATAAGCCACGGCCAGCGTATGCACAACCCAAGACCAAGCACAGTCATTCGTGACCAAAACATTTATATATTGTATATACTTTGTTTAAACATATGGAGCTAGTCAAAAACGTATCCAAATGGGGAAACGGCGCAGGCGTTCTCCTACCGAAGGACTGGGCAGGACATCAAGTGAAAGTGACGTTGATAGACCGCACCTCAGACATCCGCAAGGAAGTGCTCGACATGCTCGCACCTTACTTGGAAGATATCCTAGGAGTGTACTTGACAGGAAGCCATGCCCGAGGCGAACAAGAACCTGATTCGGATATCGATATAGTGGCCATCTCCAACAGCACGAAACAGGAGATAAAGTCAGGAAAATACCACGTATCGATAATCACGCTGGAAGGGGCCAGAAGGACACTTGAAAAGAATCCGATACTGATACTCCCCCGGCTCTCAGAAGCAAAACCCATAATAAACGAATCGCTGCTTAATGAATTAAAATCTAAAAAGATAACAATCAAGCAATTCAAAGGTTTCCTGGACGACAGCAAGCACATCATCAGTATATGCGAAGGTTTTTTGAAACTGGACAAGGAGCAAGGCCGGAACGCTCTTGATTCAGAACAGATCCTGTATCCATTGATGCTGCGATTGAGAGGAGTGTTTCTCATCAAGTCGTTATTGCACAAAAAGAAATACTCAAAGAAACATTTCATCAACTCCCTGGATCTTGACGCTTCTGAGGCCAAAAAGACGTATTCCGACTACACGCACATCAGGGACGGAAAGAAAGTGGTCGCGCCTGTCAAAATCGAGACCGCGGAAAACCTGTTGTCGCAATTGAAACGCGAAGTGGGTACCCTCGCATGAAAAGAAGCAAAAGACTCCTGGCAGGCATAGAATCCATAGCATCTGAGATAGAACGTCACAAGGCAAAGAGGGACGCCGCGAAATCAGAAGGGGACGCTGATTTGGCGAGTTATTATGACAAGGAAATAGAGGCACTAGAGATGGCCAAGGCGAAGAAAGAACGACAATTGAGCAAGTGAGTCCACTGTCATTCTGAGAGGAAAGAAACCACGGCCAGCGTGTGCCAACCCAAGACCAAGCATAGTCGTTCGTGGCCATCATTACCAAGTCATAGAAATGCATCAGGCAACGGCTAGTTTGGGGAGAACATATTTATAATAATAAATGCGCGAATACCCATATGAGAACCACTCTCGTGAGAATCGAGCAGGAAGAGACGAATCCTATCGAGGCGGACAAGATTGCCAACGCGACAATCAAGAAACTCGAAGATGCCGGCGAGAAAGTGACGGACATCAGGATAGCTGTAGGTCGCGACGCGGACAAGGACTCAGGACTAAAGAAGAGATACAGCATAACCTACGTGCTTATGCACGAACACAGATAAGAGCATAGATCTAGACCGCGTATAACTCGAAAAGACAGTTGAGTGTTACTCAAAATAACTATGTGGTAAGAATGAAATACTATTTTCCGACTCTGGCAGTCTCAGAAACATTGCCTCCCAACATCAAAGTCATAGATTTAGGCAGAGTTGACAACATATACGAATACTTCAGACAAATCCTGGCAGTCAACAACCTGCCCTCCGACGACCAAGAAGTCGAGAGATTCGTTGATCCGACTCTTAAATCAAATGGTGGTGGGCTGTATTTCAGCACCTCTGGTGATTACTCACTCACTTATTACTACGTATGTTGCGCTAGAGACAGATTCCATGAGATATTCATAAGAGGCCATGAAGAGACACACATTCTCGATGAATTAAAGACCCTAGGCAAACTTGAAACTGCAATCGACAAGTATTTCCGAGTTCCAATAAGATTGGCAGCATTGGAAAAAGAGACCATTGCGAACGTAGGTGGAATATGGGCTTTGAAAATATTCGGAATGCCTAAACAGGATATCAAATATGTTTTGGACACATTTAGCTGTCTGAACTGTCCCGGCAATATGGCCGAAGCGAGGAGACTACTAGGAATTTGAATTCGCACGTAATTCCTATATACCACAGCAAATACGCCACGGCCAGCATAACAGAGCACAGTCCGATATCACTTCACGCGTTCCAAACCCACAATATTTATATATTACTAAATGTAATAGCATTATTACTATGAGTAATATAATTGAAAACGACATCAAGATACTCAAGCTACTACTCGACAATAATGGGGCCAAATTCACCATCAAGAAGATAGCCGAGGCAATCAACATAAACTACCGGATTGCCCACGAACGCGTGGGCGCGCTCGGAAAGGAAGGGTTGCTTCGCGCAACCAAAATCGGCAACGCCAAACTCTGCGAATTCACGTCAGTTTTCAACAACAAAGTATACGAAGCGGAATACCTAAGACAACAGTCCCTCTTCAGGAACAAGGACTTATTGGTACTACGCAATCGGCTCGCGGAACTTGATTTCGTCTTCGCCGCCTTGATCTTCGGCTCGCACGCCAAAGGGAGCGCCACCGCGCGTTCTGACATCGACCTCTTGACAATAGGAGGCGACCTAAAAGAGATAGAGGCCACGGTGTCACTTTGGCCGCAGCGCATCCACCTCACAAGCATAACCGCGAAGGATTTCCGGACAATGGCGCGCAGCAAGGAATTCAATGTCGTCACCGAAGCGCTAAAGAACAACGTAATCATCATAGGCATAGAAGATTACTACCGGCTGCTCAACGACGCCAGATAAGGACAATACAAATGCTAGACCCGCGGCGAATCAAAGAGGCAAAAAGACACGTCCGACCTCTGGGCAATCGTATGCTCCTACTACGCCATGTTCTACTACGCTAACGCCGTCCTGCTAAAGCAAGGATACAAGGTAGGTGAAGAGATCGTCCACAAAGTGACTGCTGACGCCGTCATAGTCCTAGTCAGGGACAAGCTAAAGACCGCGCTCATCGACGACTACGAACTCAGCCTCGAAGAAGCGCTGCCAATAGCAGGCATCAAGGCAGACGACATAATACAAAACCTCGACTTTGAACGCAGAAAGAGAGGAATCATCCAATACAAGACACTGGACAGCGAGAAGCACACAAAAGCGCTGACCTCACTCCAACGCGCCAAAGAATTCGCGAAAGAGATGGAAAAACTCCTACTTTAGGAATAAATTCGTGCTCCAGTCACGGAACTATGCGAATAACAGAACGCGCATCACAAATAAGCCACAACCAGCGTCACAAGATTAGCCACCCAATGGGCGACTATCGCGTACCATATATTTCCGTTGCCCCAGACGCCCCTACCTTGCCTCACTCCCGCGAGCCAGCCGCAGACGCGCCCGAAGAACAAAAGCGCCAGGAAGTACACGCCGACGCTCACAATGGGCGTCTCCGCAAGGATAGTGGGTGTTGTGCTGTAGAACCCTACGATGTAGTTGAAAGATACCAGATGCATCGCCGCGAAAACAATGGACTGCAGCCATTGCGCCGTCTGCCTGCCGAAGCCGCGCTCGGCGCTCCTCAAGAGCACGAAGCGGAAAATCAACTCCTCGCTGGCGCCCACGGCGGCGCTGAAAAGTATTAATGCACCTATTCCGGAATAGGGCAGGACGACGACCGGCTCGCGGATCACTATGAATACTATCCCAAAGCCAAGACCGACCATAATACTGCGAAGAAGAGGCCATACCCTGAGCAAGTTAGGACGCAGGTCGACCGCCATGTCGAACCAACGCACCAGGGACAATCCAGTGATGAACACCAACCAGGGCTGGATGAAAGTGACGACGCGTTCGGCTCCCTCGCCGAAGAAATGCCCCGCGACTATGCCGAGCACGCTGGAAAGATGATATACGACTATGGCGGCGTTCACCGCCAGCAAGACATGCGACCGGTCGCGCTCGTGCGGAAGCTGCCTGAGCACGAAAGCGCTACCCAGAAGCACGATTGTGACCAATATGGTACTAAGCACCACTCTCAGTACAGTCTCGCCGTAGGAAGTGTTCTCCGCTATAGGCGAGAACAGGAGCAATGGCACTAGCAGAAGCAAGGCAGTCCATACAAAGACTCGCGTGCGGGTCAGGAACGGCTCCATGCTCCCAGAAAAACACTGACAGATATAAATACGCGGGCGTCGAAACAACAGCATGGCGCTCTTCGAGTGGGCGGTGGCGGCGATATCCGCAAACGTCGCGGTGGCAGCGGACCTCGTATTATGTTACCTGTTCTACCTGACGCTCCGCCTCGCGAAGGCGTACCACAAGACGCACGACAATCGACGACTCATATTCGCCACTCTGGTGTTGTTGGGCGCCTTCGAGCTCTGGTCAAGAGTGCACGGAGAGAACGTGCAAGCCTTCTTCGAGCAGTTCCGCGTGCTGTTGGTGATGGTTCCTTTGGCGGTTTTCCTTATCTACACCATCCTCGAATCGAAGAGGCAAAGAGAGAACGAGGAGAAAAAGAAAATTCGCGCCGCGTTCGGCCAGTATGTCTCGCCATCACTGGTAAACGAGATAATGCGCCACCCAGAGAAGCTCAAGCTCGGCGGCGAGAAGAAGAGACTCACCGTGTTTTTCTCGGATATCCGAGGGTTCACCACGTTGAGCGAGAAGCTGTCTCCAGAAGAGCTGGTCTCGCTGCTCAACGAATACCTAAACGGCATGACAAACATCATAATCAACCAGAAAGGATTGGTCGACAAGTATATCGGCGACGCGATAATGGCGTTCTGGGGAGCACCCTTGGACGACGAGGAACACGCCGTCAATGCCTGCAAATCCGGGCTGATGATGAAGGACGCGCTCACGAAGATAAGCGCCAACCTGGAAAAGCGCGGACTGCCAGGCATAAAGATCGGGATGGGAATAAACACCGGCGACATGGTAGTGGGAAACATGGGAAGCTCGCAGCGCTTCGACTACACCGTCATAGGCGACAACGTCAACCTGGCTTCCCGTCTCGAGGGGCTCACGAAACAATACGGCGTCGGCATACTGATCACGGAGGACACGCATAATGCCATCAAAGGCAAGGGCTTCCTTTGCAGGGAAATCGATTTGGTCACGGTAAAGGGCAAGACCAAGCCCGTGCGACTGTTCGAGCTCGTGGATTTCGAGAAGAACTCCGACAAGGCGCTGAAGGATAAGGTGAAGCGCTTCGAAACCGCGCTTAAGGAATACCGCGAAGGCGGATTCGCCAAGGCGAAGAAAGGATTCCTGGCCATAGAAGATGAAACCTCGAAGATATTCGCAGATAGATGCTCGCAGTACATACGATCCCCACCGAAAGACTGGAAAGGAGTGCACGTGGCGACGAGCAAGTGAACATGGAAAACCCACCTCTGATACAACGGATAAACAACATCATAATATCACTCAGGGCGCTGGCCTTCAACGAGGCAGGCATCGGAGC
>CAYSVV010000027.1:0-7894 GCA_964434695.1 uncultured Methanosarcinales archaeon | reverse complement strand
TTGTTCCAGGATAAACTCACCACCTGGAAAGTGCATTCTTCGTTGCAGAAGATGGCATCTGTCGAAGGTGGAGGCGCGCAATCCCAGAAGATGGCGGTTGTCGTTGATTTGTTGTCCCAGGCGAGCCCTGTGGAAGCGCGCTACATAATTCGCACGGTGTTGCAGGACCTGCGCATTGGTCTGGGTGAAGGCACGGTGCGTGATGCCCTGGTGTGGGCGTTCGAGCAATCAAAGCTCGGCTTCAGTTATGATGCCGAAAAGAACGACGTGACTTTTGTCGACGGGGACAGGACATCCTATGATTCCGCTGTCCAGGCGTACCAGGAAGCCTATGATTTCGCCAACGACTTCTCGAAAGTCGCCGAGGTCGCGGCGACTGAGGGGATTGAAGGGCTGCGGCGCATCGATCTGGTGCCAGGCACTCCGGTGAAAGTGATGTTGTTCCAGAAAGCGTCGGGCATGGAAGATGCGCTGAAGACGGTCAGCGTGCCGGCCGCGGTGGAATACAAGTACGATGGTTTCCGGATGCAGATACACAAGAACCCCGAGGGGATTTCGATATTCACGCGACGATTGGAGAACGTGACCGCCCAATTCCCGGACGTTGTCGCGGTGGTTGGCGAGAAATGCAAAGGGGAATCATTCATCATTGACGCCGAAGCGGTCGGCATAGACAAGGCCACGAAAAAATACCTTCCGTTCCAACAAATCAGCCAGCGCATAAGGCGGAAGTACGACATCGCCGAAGTAGGGGAGAAGTTCCCAGTGGAACTCGACATATTCGACGTGCTCTTTTTCGACGGTACAAACTTAGTGCATGCTCCATTCTCCGAACGGCGCGAAACGTTGCGCAGGATACTGCCTTCGGATGAGCCGGGCAGGATTTCATTGGCTGCCCAGACCATAGTCAACGACGCGTCCGAGGCAGAATCATTCTACGTCGACTCTTTGTCAAAAGGAAATGAAGGAGTGATGCTCAAGAGTTTGTCCGCGCCTTACAAGCCAGGGTCGCGCGTCGGTTATGGCGTCAAGGTCAAGCCAACGCTCGAGACACTCGAAGTTGTGGTGGTCGGCGCGGAATACGGCGAAGGCAAACGAGGAGACTGGCTGGCTACCTTCATCATAGCTGTGCGTGATGAGGACAGCGGAGAGCTGCTCGAGATCGGCAGGGTGGGGACAGGTTTCAAGGAAAAAGACGAGGAAGGCGTGTCGTTCAGGCAGATGACTGAATTATTGTTGCCCATAGTAACTTCTGAGGACGGGCGAGGGGTCAAAGTCAAGCCCCGGATTGTAATCGAAGTCGATTATGAGGAGATACAGAAAAGTCCGACCTATTCCAGCGGGTTCGCATTGCGCTTCCCGAGGTTCGTGCGGCTGCGCGAGGACCGGGATGTCGAGGATATAAGTGGTATATCTGATGTCGAAAAGTATTTCTCGCAACAGCGCGGCCGCGGCTAAGTTTTTATAGACGGGATGAATAGTCCGCTAAGGTGAACTGATGAAATATATCGCTCTTATATTGGTCGCGATGCTCGCATTGACCGCTTGTGAAACATCGGAGGACAGGCCCGCTCCTGAGCCGAAGTTCTGCACCCAGGACGCGAAAGAGTGCCCTGACGGAAGTTTTGTATCGCGCGATTCTGATAACAACTGCGAGTTCAAGCCTTGCCCGGTCTCAATGCAGAGCGACGTGTCGGCCAGCTCGGTATGTTCCGGCGGCGGAAAGGACATGACGCTGAAGGACGCCATGTTCGTGGCATTGATGAGCGAATGTACTGAAGAAGGAATGATCAACGCGGACGCTTTCTGCAACGAGAACTCAGGCACCTGGTGGATTGGCCTGGACGTGACCAAGAAGGGTTGCATGCCGGCCTGCGTGGTGGATGTGGCCACCAAGACGGCGGAGATAAACTGGCGCTGCACAGGGCTGCTCGAACCGCAGGAATGAACGGTTCCGCATTAGCTTTTTAAAGGGCTACTCGTCCGCAAGGACTAAGCTCCCTTAGTATAGCTTGGATAGTACGCGACCCTGCGGAGGTCGAGGCCAGAGTTCAAATCTCTGAGGGAGCGGTGGATATGTTTTATAATGTCATTACGCTGTTTCCCTCATCATGAGTTGCTTGAAAAGAGGCGTGGTGGTTCTGGTGTTATTGTCCGCGTTTCTTGTCCTGCTGGGCTGCGCGCCTAAGCCAGTCCTGCCAGTGCAGCTTTCTTTGACCGCGGACAATCTTTCCGGTGTCCTTAGCATCTCGACCACTGCGCATTGCCTCGCTTCGGGCGGCAATGGCACGTACTCCTATGTTTGGTCGGGTTTGTCCACGGATGGTTGCAGCGGGCAAGATTGCGCGGTAAGCATCTCGGAAATCGGCAACCACGCCATCAACTGCAGCGTGTTTTCCGGCGGCAGAAACGCTTCGGCGTCTCTCGTGCTGCAAGTCACCAAGCGCGCCCGGCAGATAAGTTCCGTCATTGTCTTCGGAGACAGCCTTTCCTACGGCCACGGCCTGGATTCGCCCGAGAACGAGAGTTGGCCCGCGCTTTACGCGGGCACTTTCAAAAACGCGGTCTTGCACAATTACGCCGCCACCGGTGATGAAACCCAGGAAGTGCTGTTCGCGCAATTGAATAAATATCGCGAAGACACTCTAGAACCGGGCAACTCGCTGGTCTTCGTCTGGATAGGGGCGAATGACATAAAGAGCTTCACAGTTGAGCAGGATTTCGCCGAGAACTACGCCGCGATTCTTGACGACCTGGAAAGCACCGGCAGCGACGTGATACTCATGACGATACCTGATGCGTCTGCCCTGGATATCGCCGAGGACGTTGAGCAGGGCATAAACTCCTTGCTATCCGACGTAGGGCTCGCGCCCATCGGTCTGAAGGCCATCGGCAAAGAAGTCATAATAAGATACAACAAAATCATCTGGCAGGAGTCGGAAAAGCGAGGGCTCCACGTGATCGACATGTTCGAATTCATGAGTTCCATTCCCGATGAACTGCTGATTTACGACAGGGTGCATCCGAACGCTGCGGGTCATGCATTGATCGCGCGGAAGGTGCGGGAAGATGTGGCATCATTCTATCCTCTGGATGATTTGCAGTAGCCATTAACAGCGTTATGGCAACGTTGATAAACCAATTCGACATGTGCGTGTCAAAAGAGAGGTCGTTATGGACAACAAACCGCCGATGATCGGGGACGCTTTCCCTTCTTTCGAAGCCAACACCACGCAGGGCACGATAAAGCTGCCTCAATTTTGCCAAGGCAAATGGATGGTCTTCTTCAGCCATCCTGGAGATTTCACGCCGGTATGCACTTCAGAATTCGTCGCTTTCCAAAAGAGAATCAAGGATTTCAAGGCATTGAACACGGAATTGATCGGCCTCAGCGTGGACCAGCTCTTCTCCCATATCAAATGGATTATGTGGATAAAGGAAAAAATCAATGTCGACATAGAGTTTCCCGTAATCGCGGACATCACAGGAGACATATCGAGGACGCTCGGACTGATACACCCTACGCAGGGCCTGAACACCGTCCGAGGCGTCTATGTGGTCAACCCGCGCGGAATCATACGCGCAACAATATTCTATCCACCTGAAGTCGGCAGAAGCATCGATGAGATATTGCGCCTGGTCAAGGCATTGCAGGTCTCGGAGAAACAAGGCGTGGTCCTTCCAGAAGGATGGCCGAACAACGAGATTGTCGGAAAGAAGGCGTTGTTGCCTCCTGCCCATGATGTCAAAACCGCCATTAAGAGGGCAAAAGAAAAAGGATGCCTCGACTGGTGGTTCTGCCCGACTGACCTGAAGAAGTGATCAGTGGGCGACGGCAAGGGGCTTGCCGGAAATCTGATGGGCAGAACGGGACTTGTCCTCTTGGGCGGCTATCCATCTCAGGATGAGGGAAGCGCAATGGCGGATTTCATCCTCGGTCAACGGGCGATAGGGAGGGATGCGGTGCCACTGGAACAGGCATTTCCTGCAGCAGGTGGCGGTGGCGTGCTGGGCGACGAAGACAGGATGGCCGTGGTAGGGCGTCTGCTTTCCGTCGTGTTCCTTGGTTACGTCCAAACGCTCGCGCACGATGCGCTCTGCGTGGTCGCGTATGGTTGGCCAGCCGAACTTGTCGAGCTGAAGCAGTTCAAGAGTTCCTAGTTCGAAACCCCTCCTGAAACCGCTGGACCTGAGCTGGGTCAGGGGGTCGCTACGCATTATGGCTGTCCACATGAGAATAAGATAGTCTTGGTGCTTTAAAACGGGCGTGAAGGCCTGTCCAGTGTCCAGTGTTACTAGGTAAACCTTGCCAGTCCCAACTGGCCCTTCCTTTTCTTTTCAGGAATGGGTTCTGGGACGTCCTCGCCGATGGCTTTCTTGACCCGGGCGGCAACGCCCTTGCCCAGCAAACGGTTGAGTTCGGAAAGATCCGCTTTTTTCAACTCTCCAAGATTCTTGATGCCGGCGTTGAACATTATCCTTGCCCTTATCCTGCCGACCTGCTTTATCTGCAACAAGGGCAAGAGCTCTTCCTTGACGCCGTACTTCAGCCGGAAACGCACGCGGCTGAACTCCTTGATGAGCGCGTGGCGCTTGGTCAGCGAAGCCAACTCGCAACAGGCGTACAACAGCCAATCGGCCGAGTTAAGCTTGTTATGAAGTTCCCCTGGCGTGACCTTGAAACGCTCGAGAAGCAGGTCTTCTGTCCGCTCTTCCATCCAGTCGTTCATCATCGCAGCGGTTTTGACGGCGCAGATGAAATCGTCATATTCAGGATCGTAAAGGTCGGGCTCGTCCTCCAGGATGGAAGTACCTTCCGAAGCAAGCACGGTCTGGTAATCCTCCCATTCCTTGACTCCGACACGGAGCAACGGTCGCATCTCCAAACGCCGGCAGATAAGATGCAGAATCGCGAACTGCTTCAGCTTCTTTCTCGCCTCGGCAACCTCCATTCCGTCCATAAGTCGGCGAGCTGTCAAAGGATCAAGGTAGAGCTGGGCCACCCTCGAGCCGATGATAGTGGCTTTGTAACGGTCGCTGATGTCGGAAGCGCTGACGAAATCACCTCCCTGCTCTGGCTCGACAAATCCCCATTTCGTCAACAGGCCAAGCATGCGGTCGAGAATCGATGACAATCTATCCATGTCCTTATACTGGTGCGCCCAGAATGTCCTTCCGAAGAAATCCAAAAGTTCCTCCCTTGTCCGGACGATACGCGTTGCTATGAGCGATAAAACGTGTGTGCGAAGAACGGGCTCGACAGCCAGCTTGCTGTAGATATCCTCGGGCGAACCCTCGACATAATGCTCCCAGAGCTCACGGGCCTCGCCCTCGTTGTCTGATACAAGGACTGCCTCGCCGTAATCATCATAGCTCGGCCTTCCGGCGCGACCTGCCATCTGCAGGTAATCCAACACAGGGATGAGTCCCATGCCCTGCTCGCCGTAGCGCTTTACGTCCCGGATTATGACCCTGTAAGCGGGCAGATCCAATCCATAGGCAAGAGTGGGCGTGCAGGCGATTACTTTCACTTCGCGTTCCCGGAAACCCTGCTCGACAATGTCTTTTTGTTTGGGTGCTAATCCAGCGTGATGGAAAGCGATGCCGCTGATGATTATGCTCGCGAGGCGCTCGCACTGCTTTGTGGGCTTGCTCAAGGCGCTAAGTATGGATTCAGCCTTTTCCTCCAGAAGGCGCGGGTTCTTCAAGGCCTTGGCGATGTTCTCGGCAACCCTCTCGGCGCTTCTCCTTGTGCCGACGAAGACGAGCACCTGCTTGCCCTTATCAAGAGCCTCGAGTACGACGTTAATCACGGAATCCTTGGTCTTGCAAGGAATGGCCAGCTCGCTCATGGCAATGGGCCGGTAAAATCAGTATTTAACATCGTCGGTGAGGTGTCAAGTGCATTCGCAATCCGCAAGGCAGTTGCTCTCCTTATTCTGACAGGTGGTCTGGCACAAACCTGCCAGGTTCTTTATGCACAATGAAGTGCTCTCCTCGCAGTTGTCCCTGCATTCCCAAGCTGATATGTGGGGATCGCAATATTCCCGGCAGTCGACACCGCCCAACTCGCAGCCGGCCTCGATGTCGGACTTGCACTCTTTAGAACAATCGCTAGCGTCAGGACAGTCACACTCGCAGACTTCGGGTTCTATTGTGACATTCTTCACAGTGGTGTTCTTAACTTCCGGAACGGAAACGTCCTTCGGAACCGTCTTGTTCACCACAGGCTCCGGGACTTCTACTGGTTCTTCCGGTTCAGGGGTATCCACCGCAGAGATGTTGGTCTCGTTATTGACAACAGACGGGGTGGAACACGCTGCCAGCAACACCAGCATAACTGCGATGAGCCATTTCATGCGAGGGGTTATTGCGTTACTGGATAAAAAACTGCCGCACGTAATGCCAGAATGAGCCCGCCGCGACACGTTCGTTTCACTCACTGTCGCAGTGGTCTCTGATGAGCCCGCCGCGATTTGAACACGGGACCTCCGCCTTATCAGAGCGGCGCTCTAGCCAGGCTGAGCTACGGGCTCGTTAGATGCACGGGCAGTCGGGCTTTTTATAAAGGTTACGGGAGGTCAGCCGCAGAATGCTACCCTAACGGGTAGCATATCTCCTCCAGAAAACGCCGGAATCGGAATCCGGATAGAATATCCAGCCGATCTTCCCTTCCTTGTCCACGGAGATCTTCCTGGAATAAAGCAGGTATTCGATTATCACGCGAAACGTCTGGTACATCATCTTGCGAGGCAACCGTTCCCAAATCTGTTTGCGGCTGTACTCGCCGTCGTGCTTGCGCACGTATTCTTCGACCATGACTACTGTCTGGAGCTGGGGTGATCGCGCGGTCTCGCATACGGTTTCCATAATATCATTTGATACAACTGTGGTTTTTATGCCTTTCGGAAGAAAAGATGTAGGATATCCGGAATCAACGGTGGCCGTTGCCGTTCTTGAATTCCCTGCTTTTGGCGAGGATGGCGGTGTAGTATGCCTTCCGTCTCGGGCTCTTGGAATTACGCAAACGCATTATTGCGTCATTCGCCAAACAATGATAGAGGCTAGTAAGAAGCTTGGTATTGTTCAATCCGTGCTCCTGGAAATCCGGAACGCGATAGTGCTTGATGTCATCGGCAAGGCTTATCCGGCATTCCTCATCTAGCGTGTAGCCGTGAGAAGAAGCGATGGCTTCGAGCGCCGCCGCGTTCTGGCGGACAGTCTGTCTTGTACCCAGTTGATAATTAGTCGTCCTTACTCACCTTAAAGGTCGGTAAGCGCCACGGATATAAGTGTTGCGGATTAGGATCTTACAACAAGATTGTTAAGTGGCCAATGCCTCCCGATGCCTATGAGAATAGACTGGCTGAAACTCATCATAAGCATCGTCGGTTGCGAGATAGTTGGGAGCCTGGGATCGATATTCACCGCGTCGCAGATCCCGAGTTGGTACGCAGGGCTGGTAAAGCCGGCATTCAACCCGCCCAACTGGGTGTTCGGCCCGGTCTGGACAACGCTATTCGCGTTGATAGGCATAGCGTTCTATCTGGTATGGATGGAACGCGCTCGGACAAAAACCGCAGCGAACGCCGCGATGATAATTTTCGGCATACAGTTCGTCTTCAACATCCTTTGGTCCGCGCTATTCTTCGGCCTTAACTCGCCATTGTACGGGATGGTGTGCATAGTCATACTCTGGGCATCGATTGCGATGACGATAATCGCCTTTTATCGCGTAACAAAACCCGCGGCGTACTTGCTCGTGCCCTACATACTATGGGTCAGCTTCGCGGCAGTGCTCAATTACGCGATTCTGACGCTGAATTGAAACAGGTAATAGAACGCCCTCGAGCGAAGTGCATTATCAACTGCTGATTCCGCGACTGGGGATGGG
>CAYSVV010000026.1:0-8362 GCA_964434695.1 uncultured Methanosarcinales archaeon | reverse complement strand
TCGTGTTCACCAAGCCAAAGGTGGCAAAGACTGTCAAGAGAAAGCCAAGGCGCAAGAAGAGAAAATCCAAGCGTTAACGGCTCTTGTAGATCAGCGCGATCACGCATAGTGTGAGCGTGGCGTCAGCTATGTTGAAAGGCGGCCAGGGTCCTATCGCTATAAAGTCGGTCACGCCTCCGATTATCACTCTGTCAAGGACGTTCCCTAGTATTGCTCCGAGCGCTAGTCCGGAGAGAATGTCGCCGCCTTTCCAAGGAGCTATCTTTTTGTTCCATACCAAAACCGCTGCCGCTGCCGCGATTCCGATTATCATCAGGATTATGTTTGCGTTTTGTAGTATGCCGAACGCCGCTCCGGTGTTGGTGAGATGAGTGAGCCGAACAACGTCGCCGATTATGGGAATTGATTGATGCAGTTCTAGGGTTGACCTGACGGTAATCTTCGTGATTATGTCAGCGGCTAGAATTCCGAGGCAGGGCAGCGCGAGTCTTCTTACCATGATTTCTGCTGGCTATCCGCGACCCTCTCGAGGTGGGCTACCCTGGCGTTGAGCGCCTCAAGCTGTGCCTTTATCGCGTCCAATCTTGCGAGTATGAGTTCGCTGTCGCGTTGCGGTGGTTGGGCAGCTGGCGGGCTTGATGAGGGGAAGTTAGGCGGGCTGAATGCCTGTGGCGTGAAATGTTCCTCTTGCGGGGGCGGTATCGGCTCGTTCTGGAATTGTTGCGGGCCTTCGCTTTCCGCCCATTGCGGAGTGCCGGCTGGTTGTTCCTCTTCTTTCTTCCAGAACTTGAACGAATCGATGACGCTCACTCTGGTACCTCGATCAGGTAGGGTAACAACGAATCGGGTATGTAGCGTAGTACTGTTATCAGTAATCCTTCCGGGTCTATCCAGATCCTGTTATCGCGCGCGAGCATCACCAGATTCTGGTTGTTGCTCAATTCTTGGACCAGCGCCGCGAAAACGATTCCTTTGAGATAATCGTCGGTGCCGAGTGTGACGCCCGAAACAAGGTCGGTTGTCACGTTGTTCTGATGCGCGTAAGTGTTGATGTAGTACTGTTTTGGCTGAGGATTGGCGAGCAATGAAAGCGCCTGATCCTTGGTCAGGTAAACTCCACTTACGTTCACCGTGTCCACGCCTTCGAAGCTCTCCTGGGTGAAGTATAGGAGTGTCCTGGCGCTTCCACGGAGCCGCTTGTAGTCCCTCGCGTTATAGGCGACTTTGTACAGGTAGATGTCGTTTTCAGGCAAGACCCTGTCGCCGGAAGTGCTGAACGTGGACAGCAATTGCGTGCTGTCTGCGTAGGCGAACCTTTTATCGTCGACTTCCAGTCGAGTGTTCACGTCTTTGAAGTCCCAGGCGACATAGCCTATGACTCCGAGCATGATGAGTATTATGAGTGCGGTTATGATCACTTTGGCCAGCTTTGCCACGAGCCGCGAGATATACCAAAGTATCACGACAAACAGCAGTAGTAATCCGATTATTATGCCAGCTTCCATTTTACCTCTTTTTGTTGTCAGAGAGCTGGATTCTATTTAAGTATAACGGACGTGCCTTGACGTGGCGTTTCAAACAATGTGCCTGCGGCCATAATTGCGGCACAATAGGTTGTGGTATCCTGCTGCTTGTTCCCTAAACGTTTTATACTCGCCCGGGGCGGTTCGTCGGGGGGATTATGGACGAGTATCGGGTTCCGGTTTTGCTGACAGAGCTGAAGGTGCGCAAGCACAAGCGTTTCCTGAGCTTTGACAAGTTGGGCGGGTTCTACCAGGACCACCTGCACGCCTATTCCACGAAACCCCTTGGAAGATATGGCTCTGGCAAGGAGAAGATAAGGGATCTCGAGCAGGCCGTTCGTTCCAACCCTTTACTCAATGAATATCCTTGTTATGTCTTCAAGAACCCGTCCGAGGATGGCAAGGGCAGGATAACTCCGTTCGAACTGCTGTGGCTGAAAGCCCCTCCTGAGTTCGACGGTTTCGTCGTCAAAGAGGCCAACGTGAAGCGCGGCAGCGAGGAACATCAGAAGCTCTGCCTGCCGAAGGAGTTCGTGCGCGGAGGTTATACTGACTACGCGCGCTGGACTCTTTGCGGGCCCTGGCATACCGGGGAATTGGATCTCGTCATCGCTTCGCTTTTGCAAAACCGCAACAGGGTGGACGCGAAATGGCGTTCCTTGGAGCGGGCAATGGACGATGCCATGAAAGGCAAGTCCCGGTCCGCGCGTTCGAGGATGAAGGCGCTGGTTTACGCGCAGCCAGAGCGCGTGCTTGGTAGTTTGGGCAAGGGATTCGAGGGTCCGATTGCGGAAGCAAGGGCTTTCCTCGACGAGCTTTCCGAGAAGGCGATGTCCCAAGGTGCCAGCGTCGAGTACGCCCGGCCCGGCGAGCGCGAGGGTCTGAACGACGAGATATTCTCGCTTCACCTGCCGCGCGGGGAGTTCTTCATTCCTGGCGCGCCATTGCAACCCAGCGAGATACGCCGCGCCAAGTGGCTCGTGCTCGACACTGAAAGCCCGTTCTTCATGGAGAAAGACCAGACAGTGACCTGGATACCATACGCGGTTCTTGAGGACGGCAAGATAACTGAGAGAAAGGTAATGACGACCAACTCTCCTGGAATGGAGTCCATGGAAGGCTATCGCGTCGTTTCCTTTGATGGCAGTGCTCCATTGCGCGAGCGCGCCGAGCGAATGGTCGAAGCGTTTGCCGACGAGGTCCGGCGTCTGAATCCTTTGGTGGTGTCGGCCTACAACGCCGCCTACGACCTTCCGACCTTGAGGGATATGGGTGGTTTCAGAGTAGGCAACCGCGACACCCGCCCTCGTTTCGAGGTCACCTTGAATTTCTTCAAGCGCGTCGGAATCTCAGGACGTTTGGTCTATGATCCGATGCGCGTCGCCAAGATGGGGCTTTCGCACCTGGTGAACATGAAGGCGGATAACGTGCTTTCTTTCCTTTTGGACACGCCCCCATTCAAGGAACTCGACCACGAGGATCTGGGAGAACTCGAGCACCTTGCCTTGGGCGACGACGTGACTTCGCTAAGGGATAACGTGCGCCGGCGCCTGGGTGAAGTCTCTGAAGGGAGATGGGATTCCATTGGTCCAGAAGACAGGCGCCACCTGGCTGCGCAGGTGATCGGCAGCTATGCTGTACTCGACGTGGAATGGCTCGCCAAGAGCATTCTTCATCCTTTCATATTCAACACATCCATTGACATCGCCCACCAGGCAATGCTGGCTTCGGGCAGTGATTACGGGCGGTTGCTGCACCTGCCCGGCGCGATAAACGACGGCCAGGAGAAATCCTATCACGAGCACGTCGGCGTGCGCCGTCAGACGATTTATCTTCCCACTAAACAGATGAAGACGCTCGAACGACAGGCGCGCACCAAGCTACGCGACGTTGTCTTCGACGGTGTTGGTAGCGATGGAGAGAAAGGGCTGCACGAGAACGTCTGGCTCTGCAGGCTCCCATTGGGCGAATGGCTGTATCCTATAGTCGCGCGCAACTATCCTCCTGCCAAGGATTTCTTCGAGCGCACGCGTTCTTTCGACGACCCCCACGGCAGGCAGATGGCCAACGACTATCTCGAATCGATGTGCAAGTATCTGGTCGCGGATCTCGGCCAGTCACTGCGCGCGATGGATGCTTTGCAGCGGAACGCCATCGCTCCGATAGCTGACATAATCCACGCCTATTGGAATATCAACGCAACGCTTACAATGGAATCCCGTCGCAGGCTGAGGAGGGGCAAGTTGAAGTCGGCGGAACTGGGTTACCTGCTTTCCGACAGGCAGAAGACGGACTGGGAGCTGCAATGTTCTGACAAGGAAATCACCCAGGCGACGTTGGATACTAGACTGCGCCGTTGGTCTGACGTGATGAAGTTCAAGGAAAGCTATCCGCATTTCCTGGGGTTCGAGCACGACATAAGGCTCTATGCCGCAGAGCTCAACAAGAAGGCCAAGGTGGGCGGCAACTACAACATTGATCCTGACTTCGCGCTGGCCGTCGCTACATCAAAAGGGAAGTTCGTGGGCGAATATCTTTCTTCGTCAGGATTGAGGCTAGTGCATCGCCACGGCTCGCTGGTTTTCGTCAAGGGTTCCGAGTCCGCGGTCAAGTCCGGGCCCTGGATTCCTTTGGAGAAGATCCCGCTGGCCTATGTCAGCGACGACTTCTCAGGACCTGGAGATTTGAGGATTTTCTATCGGCAAAGGGGGTTCTACAAAGGTTTGAAGGTGCCGCACAAGCCGATGTGGACGTTGTGCACAGCTGAGGCAGCTCTTTACTCCAAAGTGCTCGACCTCGTGCTCGACGGCGAGAATGACGCCGCGCTCCAGGAGGCGCGAAGCGGCCTCGAGACTTTCATCAAGCGCCTTGCTTTCAACAAAGACCCTGACTCTTACGCTTTCGAGAGCGCCCGCGGAATCGGGTGGATATATGGGACAGATCCGACTGGCGAAGGACCCAAGGCGTTCTATTCCACTCTATCTCCGAAGGAGCTCGGTTTCCGGGAGCTGGACGGCAGGAAAGTGATGTTCAAGCGCCTTGGCAGGAATGATGTCCAGGTCGAGCTCAAGAAGGACGATCGTACTGGTATAGAATATTACGACGAACCATATCTTATAGGAAGGCACGATTCTAAGGAAGGCAGGACGCACCACGAAAAAAGGACGCGCCGTGTCGTTATCGGCAGGTTGCGTTCTTTCGACGTCCAGGCCTATGCCTCCCGGGCTAGGGAAAGGCTACTCGCGATGCTCGAACCTATCTGCCCTGATGCTAAACAGTACTTGGCTTTGCAGGAGAACTCCGGCAGCCTTGATATCTATGAGCCGTTGATTCCATTGCCAGAAGTGGATCGAAGAAGGATGAAGCAGGGAACGCTGTTTTAATCGACCAGGATGGCGTTGATGTGGCCTTCCTGACTGGGGCGGTTTGTGACCTTGGCCTTTCCGGCGCTGGTCTGGAGAATCGCTCCCTTGGTTATGACGTTCCTGCGGACGAAGATGCGGTTTGAGAGGTTCTGGGCGACGACTTCTATCTTTGCCTTGACGAACATCTTCTTCTTTGGGTCATAGACATTGGCTTCGTTGGCCGTGGCGAGCTGGGTTTTCATCGCGCCGCCGCGGGACCTTCTGACTACTGTCTTCCTCTCGCTTTCAACACGGGTTAGGAGCGGCTTGTTGCCTGATTCGTAGTTCTTCTTGTGCCTGGCGACAAATACGAGCGCGCCCGTGGGCGTGCGTCCGCGTTGTGCCTTGCGTGCTATGACCATGTTCTGCGGGGACAATAGCCTATTTATAAATCTTGTTGGTTGTTCCGGGTTGTCGTGGTAAGATTTAAATACGGCCCACAAATTCACGCGGATAACCTTTGTAGGGGGTTCCCAAAATGATGCAAGAAATGATGATTCAGAGCCGTCCGTTGGACGCACTAAACAAGGCTCGCAACAAGAAGGTGATGGTCGAATTGAAGGGCGGCAGGATGTTCACAGGAATGCTGAACGCCTTCGACATTCATATCAACGTAGTGTTGGACCAGGCCGAGGAAATAGAGGGTGGCGTTGTCAAGCGCAAGCTCGGCACGGTCTTCCTGCGCGGCGACACCATAATAATGATATCTCCGGCCTAGGTGTTTTAGATGACTACAGGTTCTTTCGGAAAGGCAGGGCGTGGGAAGGGGCACATAATGTGCAGACGTTGCGGCAAGCGCAGCTATCATCCATCTCATAAGGTCTGTAGTTCGTGCGGCTTTGGAAACAGCAGCCGCAGGCGGAAGTACACCTGGCAGACAAAAACGAGTGCGGGGAAGCGCAAGCAGTAGATCTGCAGGTGTTTTTTATGATGCTTTTCGAACTTTTCAGGCACGTCTCTCGGATTTTGACTTTTGCGGTGAAGAGACTGTTTGAGTGACCATAGTTTTATTATGTTGACTGAGAGTCGAACAAAATCCGCGGCAGTACCGACACGACGTTTGCGGGCCGGTCCTGCCTAAGCGGCAGTACCGACACGGCAAACAAAGTTTGCGGGCCGGTCCTGCCTAAGCGGCAGTACCGAAGCGGTCAAACGGGCCGGATTTAGGCTCCGGTGGCTTAGTGCCTACGCAGGTTCAAATCCTGTCTGCCGCAGTGAGCTTCAGCGAACGAGGCAGCAGGCTTCGAGCATAGCGAGATTGCCTGTCTGCCGCATTACTTGTGTAGTTTTCTTGGTATTTCTTTGATTTTCAATTTCCCCGTCGAGGTTTTTTCTCGGTTTCATTATTGTGAAATCGTTTTCAAAAATCGTTTTTCGCGCGTTTTCGGCATCTTTTCGTTATCCGTATTATCTCCGCGATTATTTTTTCACGACGGAGTCAGGGTTGCAGTGGGGTGAAACCAAGTGGTTGTCCAGTGGACTCTGTCGACGGAGAAATGGCTTGATGCCTAAGATTTCCGTCGATTTTCCCGTTTTTCTGTCCAGTGGGTTTTCGCGGTTTTCTGTCGAATACTACTCCAAGGTGATGAAGCCGTCAAACTAAGAAATTCGGTCGTTATACGGGCTATTGAAAAACCTCTCGTGGGAGTGAGGGTGTCATTTTGGCCCTGCATACGTAACCTTTATAAGACGAGAGCGGGGTTTTAGCCTTAGGCCACAGCCAGTGGTCTATCGTACGTACCGGACGGTCCGTGCGACACTCGGTAGGCCTGGAGACAACCTTTCGCCAGGCAGACCAATTCATACTAACCGACACGAGGAGGTGTTTGGTAATGAGAAAGGGAACATTGAGGAAGATAGTGGCACTCGGCACTGGCGCAGTCATGCTGGGCGCGACTATATTTGGAGCAGCGGCACAAGCCGACGTAGGCGCGTACCCTGCACAGTACATCAAGGACGGAAAGTTCGACGGCAACATCGTCGTTGGCGCGAAAGCGTCGACAGAAGACGTATTGGGTTCGATCGAGCTCGCCGCGTCCCTGCAGACAGCAGCAGTGAAGAACGTGGAGATCCCTGGCGCAGCCACGACCTTCACGGTCGACAAGGAGAGCGTACAGGTCAAGAGGACTGGACGCTCGATGGCACTCACGGACAGCATCCGCGACGTATTCGGTGCCTCGATCTCCGAGAGCAAGCTGCCAATCCTGCTGAAGGACGGAACCTTCAAGGACAAGGAAGGAGACAACAAGGGCAACACAGACTACACTCAGACGCTGGACTTCGTTGAAGCCGGAACCGAGAACACGTTCTTCGAGTTCAGGGCAGCCAACGACATGTTCGATGATGCCGCTGACGCGTATGTCTGGATTGACGATGCCGAGAACGTCTACGAGTACGTGCTCGACTTCGACACCCCGATAACCTTCGACGACGCCGCTGACCTCGAAGGCAACGTGCTCGAGATACAGGGCAACCTGTATACGATAACGTCGGTCAGAATAGATGGCGCAGACGTGTTGACGAGGGTAGAGCTTCTCGCGGGCGAGACCAAGGTCTGGCTCACGCAGGGCGAACCTTTGAAGCGCAACATCGCTGGAACCGAACACACCGTCGTACTGATGGACGTCAACGAGAACGAGGACAAGTGTGGAATCACCGTGGACGGCACGACCCTATGGATCGATGACGGACAGGTCGAGACAGTCAACGGCGTCGAAATCGGCGTCACTGATGCCATCGTCGTTCACAGCGCAGGTAAGGACACCGACGTATGTGAAGTCAACGTTGGAGCCACCAAGATCCTCCTCGAGGACGGAGCTGAAGTCAAGATAAACGACGTCAGCCTGGACAACAGCGACACGGACGTCTACAACGACAACGCCAACGAGTGGGACGGCTTCGCGCTGACCTACCAGTTGGACGACGAGTTGTACCTCGTGCCGGGCACCGGAGAGGACAGCCTTTGGGTAGACCCTGTGCTTGGCAACTGGCAGATAAACTTCGCCAGCGTCACTCGCAGAGACGAGGTTGTTGAATGGAGTCGCTCTGGCAACGATGATGCCACGCTGAAGCTGAACAACATCGACGGCAAGGATGTCGAGATAGCCTGGCACTATGACGACGGAAGCGGACTCTTCGTGCTCGGTAACGACTGCGACGAGTTGATGTTGCTCGAAGGAGACAGCATCGACTATGCCGCGGAGACTGACTTGGAGGGCCAGATGCTCTTCTTCGTCGCTCCCGGTGACGAGATCCACATACTGGAAATCTCGGACGTCGACGTTGGCAACGACAAGATCGACCTCAAGGACCTGACCTACGGGAAGACCTACAATGATTTGGACTTCACGTGGGGCGGTGGCGCACAGGACATCCAGATGACTGGTATGGGTACCATCAGCCTGGACGACGACGGCGCTACACTCTTGGCGGACG
>CAYSVV010000025.1:0-8363 GCA_964434695.1 uncultured Methanosarcinales archaeon | reverse complement strand
TGTGCCTTGGCGCCGCTGCTAGACGACCTGGGACAGCCTGCCGCGTCCATCGACGCCAAGCTTCAGCAGAAAACAGCTCAGACCGCCATCTTCACCCTTCCGGGTAGAATGACCAACGGCGTCTTCAGCCCTAGGCAGCAGTACGCGCTCAACGGCGTGTCCAAGAGCCAAGTCTTGTCTGCCGTCCAGAGTACCATACCTGGCTACCTGGCCGATATGGATCGTGCCAAGCATATGCTCGCCACGGCGCAGAAGCTCGGCAATGGTGCCGTGACTCAGGACAGTCTTGACAAGGCCGTCGAGGCTTTCAAGGTAGTCTACAAGTCTGAGTAGTTGCTTTCTTTTCTTATTTTTTTATTAGTTTATTTTCACTGTTTCATAATATTTTAATGCTCTTCTCCAAGTTTTCAGTCCATGGGGAATGATTGGGATCCGTTGGGTAGGAATGAAAAGCCATCTGATGAATCTTCATCTGGTGACTCATCTTCGGATACGAAGAGGATTATGAAAAAGCCGACCGTATACCTCACTAATGATGGAGAGGAATCTGGTTTTCGGAGAGGCATTTCCGGTTACAGGAGAATTATGATTATGGGCATCATGGCGGCTCTTGCGGGCATTATGATGACTTATTGTTACCACAGGGAGAAGGTAAAGAACGCGGAAATCGCAGGGGATTACGCCGCCATGAAGAAAGAGAACGCCGCGCTCAAAGCCCAGATGAAGGAAAATCATCCACCTGTTATCAAAGTCGCTCCTGTTCTGGAAACCGAACTCGAGACAGAACCGGTCACAAAAACCAGCATCGATGCAGTGGTGAACGAGCCCACAGCTCCTCCTGTTGCGTTGTCCGGCCAGAAATTCACCCTGGGTGGCAGGATGGTCAATGGGGTTTTCAGCGCGCGCAAGGAATATGTTCTTGGCGCGGGCCTGGACAAGAGCTATACTCTTGAAATATTGTCGAAGGTCGTTCCTTATCCAGAAGGCAACATTACCAAGGCGAAATCTTTCCTTGATGGATGCGCGGGATCGGATGGCGTGTTGACCAAAAAGGAACTTATGGATGGCGCTGCCATGCGCGGCTATAGACCCTGAACCTTTATATACTAAAGCGGCATCTTGAGTTCAAGAGAGGTGATGACTTTGGCAGCAGCAGCGGTTCCGCAATTGGTTATTTTGCCGTCACTCGTGATGGGTCTTGCCATAGGCATCTATGAAGCCATAATCATCCATCGCGACGTGCGCGTGCCGACTCACCGTTTCATGCACACTCTGCATGCCATAGTCATAGCGGTCATAGCTGTTTTCATAACCATGAACACTATCTGGTTCCTTCAGATAACCGGGCTGGCTGGTCAGGGTTGGTACACCGCGCCCATATTCATACAGATCGCTGTCGGCATCATAATGGCCGTCAAGATCCACGGCGCCAGCCAGGCGATTAAGAGCAGCGTCTCGAGTACGGTCGGCCTGGGCGAGACCTGGGCACATTCAATTCTGATAGGTGCCCTGACGATAGCCGCGCCCTATGCTTGGCCGTTCCTGGCTCCGCTTATGCCTGTGTGGCTTGGTGGGTCTGGCAAGGCGCGCTAGAATACAGATGTAGTACCTTGCTGACTGATAATTGGGTAGTCCAGGGTGGATGACCTGGCATCACGTATTTCACGGTGATAGGTGAACTTTTTCCCAGGATAGATGTCGAATCCAGGACAGACAGTCCGTTCCAGCTGTCGTCGGTGAGTGTCAAGCGCGGAGTTGTTTTGAGTATGGGGGTTGCGTTGTCTATCACGTACTGCCTTCTTTCGCTGCGGTAGAACAGGAAACCCAGGTTGCACTTTCCGCAGGATGATATCGCGTCGAAATTGGCTTGGCTTGACGCGTGCATCGCCTTGCACTTGTCTGGAAGCGCGCACGCGAGGTACTCTGTGTGCAGGTCTCCGTCGCGGTATTCATCGACGAGCTTCCAGGTGCGTTTGGGTCCTATCAATAATGGAGTCAGCGCGTCCGCCTCGGCTCCGACAAAAATAAGGCGTTTTCCATCATCGGGTAAATAATCGTCCAGCATTTTCCGGGTGAGCAGCATCTGATCGAGAAGTTCCGGCCTTTCCTTGGCCAATTGGCGCTCTATATACTGGACGCGCGCACCAAGCTCAAGTCCGCAATCAATGGTTATTTCCATTGTAGAATCACTCGACGGTCACAGTCGTGCCGAGTGCCTGTCCGGGAAGTCCGCGTTCGAATATGACGCGCACTGCTCCGGAATTTCCGTGTACTGCCGATACCTTGCCGGTTATGGTTGTCTTGTTCTTTCCAGGAGATACCCAGCGTACTGTCTTTCCGACAAGTGGCGTGGCCTTGTCTTGCTTGTCGACGCCTTCGACGTGCACTATCAACTGTCGTGGGTAGCGTGTCGAGTTCGCGCTCCTGTAATGGGCAATTCGGCCTTCCATACCGTCGTGGGAAAATTGCTGCTTTAAAAAGGTTGCTAATTTGGCGTTAGAACGTTGCCCAAATCACAGGTATTGTTATGCAGGCCATCAGGTGATGCCTGCCCGAGCCGGTCAGTATAGGGATCAATCCTATGGCGGTGGACACCATAAGCACCACGAGTCCCAACAGCCCGCTTCTCCAGGTCACCAACGCGGTCACGAGCACCAGCGTCAGGGCGCTTACTTTTGGATAATTGAGCCGGCTGAGCAATCTCGATATCGGCCGTGCCAACAGCACAGTGCCTGCTGCAGCTATCCCGCCTGCCAACAAAGCCACAGAGGATAACATCGCCGCCTCATTGACGCCGACGTGGAATATGTCCGATACTATCTCGAAAGCGCCGTTCCTGGCAAAGCCCAGCGTGCTTAATGTCACCAAAGACAGCGCCATGTTCACTGTGTTGATTCCTCCGACAAGCACGAGGAACGATTCCCCTAAAGCAGGAGCCACGCTGCTGAACGCTATCGCTGCCTGCGCCGGTCCCAATCCTGGCAATACTGCCAGCATCCCTCCTGCTGCCGTGCCTGCCATCACTGACAGTGATGTTTTCGCGCGCGGCAACGGTTCGCTATTGTTGTTCTGCGGAGGTATGTTCCCTCCTTTCAATGCAGAGTAAACCAGGCCGCTGCATCCGAACAGCCCGCTTAGCATGGGCAATAACGGATCCTCGACGCGTATGCCTCTCAGCACTATGAGTCCGAGCACCGCTGCCAAAGCAACGATTATGGTTGACCAGAATCGGGAATTCGCTCCTTTCTCTTGGATTACCAGTATGAGTGTTATCGTAATCAGCAACGGCGCGGTGTAGGGCTTGAGCAAGTTCACGGTAGCAGGTAATGCCATCGCGAAGAACGGCGTGCCAGCCACCCCGAGCACGAGACAGAACAACGCTCCTGTCGTCAGCAGAAACACTGCCCTCAATCCTTTTCCTGCCATCACCATTTTCTGCACCGGAGTCAAAGTCACCAGTTCCCCTCCTTCTGCCACTCCCAGGAACACGGCAGGTATGGCGTCGAGGAAGGTGTGAGTTATCGCGGCTGCGGTAAGGAACACGGCGATGTCGATCGGTTCGCCCCAGGCTGCCGCTGCCACGAGTGCCGCGAGCAGGTTCGTGTGCAGGCCAGGTGTCAGGCCTGTGAGCGTGCCGCACACGATTCCAAGTGTAAGAGCGATTATCATCGCATCGCGCTCATCATCCCGAGTGAGAGCAGTCCGGCTAGCGCGGTTATGAGCGCGACTTTGAGCAAGGTGGTCTCGTCCATGCTCTTTTCAGGAAGAGCGCGGATATTTCTCTCGTGGAGACTTTCCCGAAAATAGTGCGACCATTCTGAAAAGCATCCGCTCGAAAGGCGGAATGCTTAATAAGAAGAGACCGGCGCGCAAAAAGTATGCCAAAGAGGGTACAGAGTCCTAGTAGCATAAACACCTACAAGCAGTGCCCTCGCAAATACTATTTCCAGTATGTCGAGAAACTTCCCACGAAACCTTCTCCTGAAACAACCAGGGGCAACGTGGCGCACCACACTCTGGAGCAGTTCTTCGACACCGATGTCAAAGGCATCACCAAGAAGGATTGCCGGTCTTTCCTGCAGAATCGGATTATCGAGCTCATGCTGAAGAACTGGGATGCCGCCAAGAAGGAATGGGACATCCACAAGATGACTCCTGTCCAGACCGCGCAGCTCAAGGAAGGCACGGTTGTCATGCTCTTCAACTGGCTGAACCATTTCATAAACCGCGTGCTGGCGATGGATTGCGAGTTTCCCGAAGCGTTCGCGAAGCTGGTGCCGGCCCGCGAGGAGTTCTTGGAGTCCTCGCAGTATATGGTGCGCGGCTACATCGACGCGATAGAGATGGTGGATGGAAAAGTGCACATAATAGATTACAAAACCAGCAAAGCCGCCCGTCTCAGTCAGGAATACAAGCTCCAGATGGCCATATATCTACTGCTTTACCAGGAAAAGCACGGCGGCCTGCCGGACAAGGCGAGTTTCTTCTTTCTGAGGCATCATCCTCTCGAGGTCAAGGTTGAGCAGGATCTGGTGGATGCCGCCAAGCGAGAAATCATGACAATCCACGCAAAGACCGAGAACGCCGAGAAACGCGATGAGTACGCGATGCAGCCAGGGCCATTGTGCGGCTGGTGTAATTTCAAGATAATCTGTTTCCCTAAAAGATGACCGTTACATAACTTTTATAATGCCCTCGTCGTAAACCGCCCTTGATGGGGATTCGGTTCTCGACAACGGCGGACATATCAGTAAGCGACCAGATTGTTGACCAGGTAATAGGTCAGGATGACGCGGTCCGTATCGTGCGCAAGGCAGCTAAGCAGCGCAGGCACGTGCTGCTCATAGGTGAGCCCGGTACTGGTAAGTCGATGCTGGGTCTGGCACTCGCTCAATTGCTTCCGAAGGAGAAGCTTGTCGATGTAGTCTCGTTCCCGAATCCTAACGATGAGAACCAGCCTCTGATAAGGACCGTCAACTCAGGAGAAGGGCGCGACCTCGCCGGCCGCGCGCGTATCCAGGCGCGTAACCTTTTCCGTGGCCAGAACTGGATATTGCTGATACTTGTGATAGCTTCGATGTTCATACCCTGGTGGGTCCGCGCGAAATACAACAGCGACATCATGTTCGCCGCGTTCTTCCTTGGTGGAATGTTCTTCCTGGTTGCGTTCGTGATTTTCGTCAACATGGGCCGCAAGCAGACGGTCGGCGGCGCGAAGATAGAGGTGCCGAAGATCATAGTCGATAACTTCGGCAGGAAGCAGGCTCCGTTCTTTGATGGCACAGGCGCCCATGCGGGCGCTTTACTCGGCGATGTTTTGCACGACCCTTTTCAGAGCGGCGGCCTGGGTACTCCCGCGCACGAGCGTGTCGTGGCGGGCATGATACACAAGGCGAACATGGGTGTTCTTTTCATCGATGAGATAAGTACTCTGGAGCCGGCTACGCAGCAGGAGCTGCTGAGCGCGATGCAGGAAGGCAAGTATCCAATAACAGGGCAGAGCGAACGCAGCGCGGGCGCCATGGTGCGCACCGAGCCAGTGCCCTGCAACTTCGTCCTTGTTGCTGCAGGCAACGTGGAATCGATACATCGCCTGCATCCTGCGTTGCGCAGCAGAATCCGCGGCTATGGCTATGAGGTGTTCATGCGCGAGACCGTGCTTGACACTCCCGAGAACCGCGACCGTGTAGCGATATTCGTCGCGCAGGAAGTCGTCAAGGACAAGAAGATCCCTCATTTCACCAAGGCGGCGGTGGCTGCCGTGGTCGAGTACTCTCGCAGGATGGCCAACCGCAAGGGCCACCTGACTTTGCGCTTCCGTGACTTGGGAGGATTGGTAAGAGCGGCGGGGGACATGGCAATCGAGCAGAAGGCCAAGTTCGTCGAGCCCAAGCACATTGAGCAAGCCAAGCTTGTCTCTAGGCCGCTCGAGCAACAGATAGCCGACCGTTATATCGAGCACAAGAAGGAGTATGAAGTGATAATCACCGAGGGCAAGCGCGTGGGTCGCGTGAATGGTCTCGCGGTCATAGGTTCTGGCGCGGCCATGAGCGGCATAATCCTGCCGATAGAGGCCGAGGTGGTTTCTGGAGGCAAGGAGCGCGAGATAGTCGCGACAGGCAAGCTCGGCGAAATCGCGAAGGAGGCGGTGAAGAACGTCACGGCCATAGTCAAGCGGCATTTCGGTGAGGATATCAGGGAACGCAACGACATCTATGTGCAGTTCCTGCAGACCTATGAGGGCGTCGAGGGCGACAGCGCCAGCGTGGCGGTGGCCACTGCTGTAATCAGCGCGCTCAAGGACCTTCCGATACGCCAGGATATCGCCATGACCGGATCGCTGAGCGTTAGGGGTGAGGTCCTGCCCATAGGTGGGGTGAGCGCCAAGGTCGAGGCAGCCATAGATGCCGGGCTTAAGCAGGTTATAGTGCCCATGACCAATATGAAGGATATCGTGGTGCCTGCCAATAAGTTGGCCAAGGTCAAGATAATCCCTGTATCAAACATAATCGAGGTTCTCAAGGTCTCGATAGACTGGAAGGGTAAGGGTGCCATCCTCAAGAAAATCGAGGGCTGATTCACTGGCTGGTGGGTCCGTAAGCTTTTTATTGGCATAATCCAGCACTTGACCTATGATAGGAAATATACACGAGGTCAAGGAATGCCCTGATTGCGCCAGCGAGAACATCGTATACGATAATGAGCGTGACCAGGTCATCTGCCGCGACTGCGGGCTGATATATGAGCCTTTGACGCCTGCGGACGAGGAACGCTTCGAGCTTGCCCATGGCGAGGAATTCGCCATCGGTAGTACGGCACCTCCCAAGAAGAAGGTGTCCAAGACAAAGGCCAAAACCGCGAAGAAGCCCGCTAAGAAGGCCAAGCCGAAGAAGCGCGTGTCCAAGGCAAAGACCAAGAAGAAGCGATGATTCGCTTCCTGATTTTTTTAGATATCTCTATCTTGTTTCGTTGAGAAATTCGTTGATGTGCCTCGCGACTTCAGTTGGCCGCCAGGTTATGACGTGGTGATTGCATTCCAGCTGCTTGTGCGTTGTGCGGGGATGTTCGAGGAGTCTCTTGTGCAACCTATGCTTTTGTATGAACACGTCAGCTTTCCCTGTTATCACAAGGACCGGCTGCGCCAGCCCTTTCAGCACAGTCGGAGTGTCTATTCCTAGTATTGTCGTCTTGGCGTAATGTCTCGCGTGCGTGCCTTTCAAGTCGCGTAACGGCGTAAGAAAGAACGGAACTTTAGGTCGTTTCGTGAAGTCGACGCGCTTCAGATTTTTTCGCGGCGGGAAAAGCAGGAAAAACGCCCTTGCCGTCGAACAGAATGCCCGCAGCGCACCAACTCCTTTCAATATGATCCGGTCGAATGGCGAGCACAGAATTACTGATGTGATGTTCTTCGGAAATTTGCGCGCAGCGGCCAGCGCTATATGGCCTCCAATGCACATTCCCGCGACGCTGAACTTTTTCCAGCCTTCTGCTTCGGCGACTTCGAGCACGTCCCGTGCGTTCAGGTCGAAATCAGGATGCCCGCCGCTCGCTCCATGGCCGCGGCAGTCCAGGGATATCCATTTCGCTTTGAGGTGTGTGGCAGTGTTGAGCCAGGTGGAGTAGTTGCTCCCAGCGCCGTGTATCAAGACTATGCTGTTCCTGCCCTTGCCGCCTGTTGCGTAGCTTATGGTTTTTCCATCGTGGGATTTTATTGTCGAACGTCGGATGTCCAAGTGACTTTCACCTCATCTGTACGTTCGAGCGGGTCTATGTCCAGGTTGTCGTCGTCGACGCGCCCGGCATCGTGCTCGAGGATTCCCTGCCAGGCGATCATCGCCGCCTGGTCCCCCGCGTATTGTATCGGAGCGGCAGCGAAAACGCAACCTCTGTCTTCGCACATGCGTTTCATCATCGAGCATAACCTTTGGTTCGCCGCGACTCCTCCGATCAAAACGCAGTTTTTCTTGCCAGTGTGCGCGAGCGCTCTTTCAGCCACCTCGCAAAGCATCGCGAAGCAGGTTTCCTGCAATGAATAGCATATGTCCTCGACCTTGACTTTCGATTCGATGAGCCGAGACGCCTTTGTGACTAGCCCACTGAACGAGACATCCATTCCCTTGACGATATAGGGAAGTTCCACGTACTTGCCTTGTTTGGCCAACTCCTCTATCTTCGGACCGGCAGGGAAGCCCAGGTTGACTTCGCGGCCGAATTTGTCAAGCGCGTTGCCTAATCCAATGTCTAATGTCTCTCCGAGTACGCGCATGTAGCCGTTGCTCAAAGCTATGACTTGAGTGTTGACTCCGCTGACATAGATGAATACTGGATCCTGGAGTTTGGTGGTCAATTCTCCTATTGTAAGG